>JAISTU010000116.1 GCA_031272415.1 Bacteroidales bacterium
TATGGCATTGACGGACATACAGAATACGGCACTCCCATTCAGGTCAAAAAATGGAAAAAACCGATTGGGCGTAGCACTTTGGACGAATTTCTTACGGCAATTCAGCGAGATGATAAATATCTTTTTGAAAAGAACAAAGAAGAGGGACAAATTTGCGGATTTATTATCGGATTTAAATTTTCAAAAGATATAATTAATGAAGTAGCACGTCTGGAAGATACTGAAAATGTTATTATTAAACTCACTCGTGTAAATGAAATTATTCCTGTAGGAGATTCTCCGCAAGTAACGCTAACTGCCGAAGAATTAGAGGATTACAATAAATTTCGCTTTGAGGCAGACGCCAAAAGTAAATCGGGTATAGATTTTTATTCATGGGATTTTGACCACAATGACAAAGAATTTCAATCGGATATTATAAAAGATACGGAGGGTGTTCAGGAAAAGAAATTTACCGAAGGAGAACATAAAGTAGCAGTTTTAGCGACCGACAAAATGGGCTTAAAAGGTATCGGAAAAACAAAAATTAAAGTAAAAAAGGAGAAAAAATAAATTCATTATGATTTTAGCGGTAAATATTGGAAATAGTAATATCCGATTTGGGATTTTTTTAAATGATGAAAAATGTGTGCAATCATGGACAATACCTACTTCAATTGGAGACAAAAATACTTATTTTGAGATAAAAAATTTATTTCTGAAGTACAAACCTGAAAAAGATATTGTAGATATTGTGATCGGTTCGGTAGTGCCTAATTACACACATCAGATAAGTAGTATGTTATATAGGGTATCAGGCATCAAACCGACGATAGTAGATAGAAGCGTTTCAACAAAGGTTAATATTTCGCATGTAAGTTCAAAATTGGGGACAGATTTGTATGCCAATGCGGTTTATGCAGATGCAGAATATGATGCAAAAAAAGCAAAAATTGTGGTCGATTTTGGCACAGCACTGACTTTTATTTGTGTTGATAAAGAAAGCACCTTAAAAGGAGCGGTAATTGCGCCCGGAGTAAAAACATCTTTTAATTCATTGCTTACTTCAACTGCACAATTATCTGATATTCAATGGAATATACCTAAAAAAATATTAGGAGATACGACCGAAAAATGCCTGCAAAGCGGAATAATTTTTGGATATTTAAGCATGGTAGAGGGTGTTATTGACCGCATTGAACAAGAAATTGGCGAAGAAACTTGCGTAATTGCTACCGGCGGACTGTGTGAACTGTATGCTCCCCTTACACCAAAAATTCAGCATTGCGATATTCTCCACACTCTCAAAGGTTTAATGATATTAAATTATTGTTCAATTTTATAACAAAATGGTTCATTTTTGCAAAAAAAATCCCTTCTTTTTATGCCTTTTGTTGTTGTATGCTTGCAATTTTGGGAAAAATAAAGAAACTCGGACTGTTTTTCGCTACAATGAATCGGCAGGAATTACTTCTTTAGACCCTGCTTTTGCCAAAGACCAAGCCAATATTTGGGCTTGCAATCAGTTGTATAATTCGTTAGTGCAAATTGACAGCGACCTAAATATTGAGCCTTGTATTGCACGCGAGTGGACTATTTCCGAAGATGGTAAAATATACCGATTTTCACTCCGAAATGATGTGGTTTTTCATCAAACGGATTATTTTCAATTCTCAACACCTGTTCGCAAATTAACGGCATCTGATGTGGTGTATAGTTTCAACCGCTTAATGTCGCCACAAACTGCCTCACCAGGAGCATGGATTTTCAATATGGTAGATATTGATAATCAAGGAAATTATGCTTTTTTTGCCCTTAATGACAGTACGGTTGAAATACGTTTGAGGTCTCATTTTCCGCCATTTTTGAGTTTGCTTTCAATGCAATATTGCTCCATTGTTCCGCACGAAGCGATAGAAAAATTTGGCAAAGATTTTCGCCGTTATCCCGTCGGTACCGGCTGTTTTCAACTCAAAACGTGGAAAGAAGGTGTTAAAATGGTAATGGTCAAAAATCCGCATTATTTTGAAAAAGATGCCAATGGTACAACGCTACCCTATTTAGATGCCGTTTCGGTGTCGTTTATTATTGATAAACAAACGGCTTTTATGGAATTTATAAAAGGTAATTTGGACTTTTTGTCTGGCATTGACGCTTCTTATAAAGATGAATTACTTACCAAAAGCGGCTCATTAAACCCTGTATATCAATCGATTATATATATGCAATCCATGCCTTACCTCAATACGGAATATTTGGGATTTTATTTGACAGAAGAGCAAAATTCAAACAATCCGTTGCTCAAAAAGGAAGTTCGGCAAGCAATAAATTATGGTTTTGACCGTCAAAAAATGCTCCGTTTTATTCGCAATAATATCGGCACACCCGGCATCAATGGAATGTTGCCACTCTCACTGCCCCCTTTTGAAAACCTTTCTCAATCTATTGGCTATACTTATGACCCACAAAAAGCCGAACAATTGTTGGAAAAAGCAGGCTATCCGAAAGGCAAAAATATGCCGACCATAAAACTCTATGCAACAGAGAGTTACATGGATATTATAGAATATATTGCTCATCAATTGCAACTGCTTGGCATGCCGATAGAAATTGAAAAAATGCAACCTGCAATTTTACGACAGTTCTCTTCGCAGGGGAAAATACCGTTTTTTAGAGCCTCTTGGATAGCCGATTATCCGGATGGTGAAAATTATCTGTCCTTGTTCTATTCGGCTAACAAAAGCCCCAAAGGACCTAATTATACGCATTATAGCAATCCCGAATTTGACAAATTGTATTTGCAGTCGCTCGCTGTTATAGACAACGCTCAACGCTTACAATTGTACCATAAAATGGACAGTCTTATTATTGCCGATGCCCCTGTGGTCGTGCTTTATTACGATAGAGTATTGCGATTTATCCAAAAAAATGTCAGCGGCATGGAAATCAATGCAATGAATTTGTTGATTTTAAAGAAAGTAAAAAAAGAAGTGAAGTGAAAATGGAGAATTGAGAATTATTTTTACGTTTTTTTTGCATTTTTGCACCAAAATGTTCTAAAATCCGTATTCCTATCTTACACCGTCATTGCGGGCTCGCTCCGCAATCCCTCTGTCTGAACTTTGATTTTCATAAGATTTGTGTGATTACCAAGATTTTTTCATCACACGGATATACTGCACTCGATAATAAAATTTTCTTCGTGTAACTCCGCGGTTCTTCGTGAACCTTCGTGTAATTATTTTTTTTTACACGAAGTTACACAAAGAAGGCACGAAGAACCACAAAGAAAACAAACTAAATTTTCAACCGAGAAAAGTATAACATCGATTTTACGGATTTGCGCGGATTTTTTTTAGTAAAAAAACAGGCAACGACACCATCGCTGCCTGTTTCGCTTTCTCTGCCATCATTGCGGGCTTGACCCGCAATCCCCTTGTCCGAACTGTGATTTTTGTCTGATTTATGTGATTATTATGATTAAAACACAATTACAAAAATCAAAGTTCAGACCTTTTTACGGCATAGTTGTTGAAACCGTTCCGTCAGGTAACAATACATTCCCGTCGGCATTGCCCGAAAATGTTACATTTACGGCTGTAACCTGCGCAGCATCACTGCCTGTGCTGTTGTTGAACGCGAATCCATATTTTTTGGAATTATTCAGTTCAACATTTTCAAGCGACATAGACGAGCGGTAATTGGCATTAATATTCGCATCGTTGTTCGGATTGCCGCCGTATTCGATAAGGCAGTTCTTCAAAACATTGCCGTGCGAATCGAAAAATTCCATTCCCTGCCAATAAGCGGTAGAGCCGGGCAAATGCGTAAATGTTACCTTTTCGCCCGCGTTTGTACCGCCATTGACAACAATATGCGCCTCGCCTGTAACATTAAAACTCGCATCGTTGCCGATATAAATCGTTGTTCCTGCATTGACAGTCAGCGTTTTTTCGGCTGTTACCAAAGTATGACCGTTGAAATAATACGGCACAGTGGTTGGGTTAATGGTCAGGTTTTGAGCATCAACTTCAAAACTGCTGTGCATCTCAACATAATCAACAGCATTGCCTGTGAGGTCGGAAGTTTTGTCAAGCACGGCAAGATTGTATGCGCCAAACAGATGCAAGGGCGTGTTGTCGCAACCCGAAATCTTGTTGCTTTGGAACGAAGTCAGCAACAAATTGTCGTTGTTTTCCAAAAACACGCCGCTGCCCTTTGAACCGCTTATCGTGCAGTTGTCAATAGCCAGCCGCGCACCGCTCATCACAAGATAAATAACACCTGTCTGGGAAGAACTTCCGCCATTGATAAAATCAACATATTGCAGTCGGTTTTCCGTGCCGGTTTCTACGGTAATGCCTTGCCAACTGCCTTTGGTCGTCCCGCCGATAAACTGAATGTGCTTGTCAGCCGTCCCCAACGCCTTAATGGTCGCACCGTCAGTAATTAAAATACCGCCGTTTGCATTGGTAAATTGAATAGTAACGCCCGGCTCAATGGTGAGCGTAGCGCCGTTTTGTACTTCTAAAAGACCGCTGCCGGCATAGAAATAATCTATGTCCAGCCCTAAGTCTATTAGTGTCCTGT
>JAISTU010000123.1 GCA_031272415.1 Bacteroidales bacterium
TTAACAAATTATATAAAAAATATATACAAAAATGAAAGAAATCGCTAAAAAAAATTTTTTTCAACGTTATTTAGGCTGGCGAAGAGGTGATGAATTGGTCAGAAAGGGACGTTTTTATCCCTCTCATAAATTTCACCGAATGGCAGCGGAAAACACGTTAATTGTAGAAAATTTAAATGTGTATATCAAAGATAATCACATACTTAAAGATATAAATTTGAATTTTCCGGACAAAAAAATCACATGTATTATCGGTCCTTCGGGTTGCGGTAAATCCACCCTTTTGAAAACTCTTAACAGATTGATTGACAATGTAGAAGGGGTAAAAATAAAAGGAAAAGTACTCATCAATGGAAAAGATATTCTCAATCAACAGGCGGATTTAACGGAATTGCGGCGCACTATTGGCTTGGTGTCTCAAAAACCATGTCCTTTGCCGATGAACATTTACGGCAATGTGGCTTATGGTTGTAGAATACACGGAATCAAGATGTTACGTAAATTAAATTTGGTTGTAGAGCATTATCTTCGTGCGGTTGGATTGTGGGAAGAGGTCAAAGACAGACTTCGTTCTCCGGCGGCACGTTTGTCTATCGGACAACAACAGCGACTTTGTTTGGCACGCTCGTTGGCGGTAGAGCCGTTATTTATCCTTGCCGACGAAGCCACGTCCGCATTAGACCCCATTTCGAGCAAAAATATTGAAGACCTTTTTGTTAACCTCAAAAATGATTACAGCATTATCATGGTTACGCATACGCTACGACAAGCATTGAGAATCGCTGATTATGTGGTGTTTATGTATTTAGGTGAAATTATTGAAACAGGTCCGGCTCAACAAATTTTCAATAATCCTCAACATGAATTAACAAAAAAATATCTCAGTGGAATTTTTAGTTAAAAAAAAAATATACAATAATTTTGCAAAATCAACGTTATATCAATATAAATTATTTAAATAAAAATCATATTAACTCACATTAAAAAAGAATTAAAAATGAGAAGAAAGTTGTATTTAATGGGATGCGCAATTGCTTTAATGACAGTAACTTATGCGCAAACTCCAAAAACTGTAAAATCTGTAACAATAGCCGCAGACGGCACACAGACAGAAGCAGAAGTTGCTAAAACCCACGTGGATGAGGGCAGAGACATTATGTTAGAGCCTGCTGAAAGAGGTGGCGGACGCCCGCTGATGGAGGCATTGCTCGAAAGACGTAGCGTTAGACATTTCAACGACAGAGAGTTAGAACCGCGTCTATTGTCAGGCTTACTTTGGGCTGCCAATGGGGTCAACCGTGAAGATGTTGGAAAACGTACAGCCCCTTCGGCAAGAGACGTCAGAGAAATTGACATTTATGTCGTAATTCCCCAAGGTATTTATCGCTATTTGCCTGAAAAACACCATTTACAGTTTATCAAAGAAGGCGACCACAGAGCAGAATGTGTAGCAGAGCCGACATCATTTGCCGTCAAAGCACCCATGATTTTGATTTTGGTTGCCAATGGAGAAAAAATTAAAAAATTTAGCCCTGAAACGCAAGAACGTTATGCAGGTTTGGATTGCGGCTATGTAAGCCAAAATATCTACCTTTATGCCGCCTCCGAACACTTGGCAACAGTGGCTATGGGGCAATTCAACAAGGCAAACATTACCAAGTTGTTGAACCTCAAAACAGACAAAATAATGCTTATACATCCTATTGGTTACATGGATTAAGCATAAAAATATGTTTTTTTGTAAGAATGGCAGATTATCTTGATAAATTGCAGGATAATCTGCTTGTTTTTGCATTTTGGAATAAAAAATTTATAAAATCAATAATCTAATGGAAAATAATACAGATATGCAGCAAATGTTTGAACAATTTTGGAATGAACATTTTGCTTTTGATAGCAAGGGGAAAGTGCTTTTGACCGTCAGCGGAGGTGTAGATTCGATGCTAATGTTTCATTTATTTGAAAATCAGCACATTCCTTACGCAGTCGCACATTGTAATTTTCAATTGCGGGGCGAAGATTCTTTTAAAGATGAACAATTTGTTATCGAAAATGCAAAAAAAACAGGTGTAGTTTGTCATTCTACCCGTTTTGATACGCAAACTTATGCACAACAAAATGGTTTATCCATTCAAATGGCTGCCCGTGAATTGCGGTACAATTGGTTTCAAAAATTATGTAAAATACATGATTATCAATATATTGCAACTGCACATCATCAGGACGACCTTGTAGAAACTTTTTTGCTCAACTTGCTGCGAAAAACAGGCATTAGTGGCTTGCACAGCATCCAATTGAAAGCCGAAAATGTCATTCGCCCCATGCTTTTTGTGCGTAAAAAACAAATTTTGGACTATGCACACAGTCAAAATATCACCTACCGCGAAGATGTGAGCAACAAAGATGACCATTATTTGAGAAATTATATCCGACTGCATATCATTCCGCAATTTGAAAACATTCAACCCGATTTTGGTAACACTTTGCTCAATAGCATTGATATTATTTCTCGACAAGAGCAAATTTATAGAACTCATATTGACAATATTTATAAAAAAACAGTACAAAAATGCAAAAATTATTACCAAATTGCTATCGAAAATATAAGCGTTTTGCCGCATGCACAAACTTATTTATATGAACTTTTAAAACCTTTTGGCAGCAATTGGACTCAAATTGAAAATTTATATCATTGCCTTGATAATCAAGAAGAAAAAGTTTTTTTCACTCCTACTTTCAAAATTTGCAAAACAAGAAATTCTATTGATATTTTTCCATTGCAAAACCAAACAAAGGAAGTCGCTGTTTATGAGAACATTACAAAAGAAAATTTATACAGCAAAAGTATCAATTTTAAGATTTGTGAGTTTTCTAAATCGTTTAAAATCAATCCTTCTTCTCAATTTGCGTATTTTGATTTGGACAAATTGGTTTTTCCGCTCCGTGTTCGCACTTGGCAACATGGGGATACTTTTTATCCATTTGGCGGCAAGGGAAAACGAAAATTAAGTGATTATTTTACTGATAATCAATTTAATACACATCAAAAACAAACTACTCCCATACTCTGTAATGGCAATGGTGATATTTTGTGGATAGTCGGTTACAGAAGTGATAATCGCTACAAAATCAACAAATTAACAAAAAAAATATTGCAGTGCAAAGTGAGAGGTTAAAAACACATATCAAAAAATGTAGAGACGTGGCGTGCCACGTCTTTTATAATA
>JAISTU010000204.1 GCA_031272415.1 Bacteroidales bacterium
GCAACAACAGCGACAAAGCAGTGCGTCAGCAATTGCCGATACCTGCCTATATTTATCAGGTGCCTGCTCCTTTCAGGCTTTGTACTTGCAAGCAAGGGGGGTAACGCGTTAGCCAAGAAACTGTTTGTTTCTTTTTTACTAACGTTCGTACAAGCAATACTTTGTATCGCTCTTTGGCACATCAATTTCACCTTTCCTAAAAGGCTCACTACTAAACTGCACAGTATCTCTACTGCGACCTTCATCACTCGAAGGATTTTCGCTACTTCTTTCATATTATGACTATTTTTTAATATTTTTCTTACTAACTATCTCTCTCTTTTATACTTTTGTCAATTTGTTTATTTTCTTTGATATGCTTTTTGGCTTTTTT
Organism: Bacteroidales bacterium; assembly: GCA_031272415.1. Classification (GTDB taxonomy): domain Bacteria; phylum Bacteroidota; class Bacteroidia; order Bacteroidales; family WCHB1-69; genus JAISTU01. The sequence continues at coordinate 374 of JAISTU010000204.1, forward strand.
AGAATTTTTTAGGCTAATGCTTTTTTATATCTATCTTGTATTGCATTCAAGCCTCTTTTATGCACTTATCCGCATATCAGAGATTATTTTTTTCTTATTGTTTTAATGGGTAATTTTTATTTTTTAGCGGGGAGCCCCGCTCGATGAGGTATAAAACTTTCCACCATCTTCGTAGTTTCTTGGTTTTCACGCATTTAGGCTCAACATTTGGCGTTTGATTTTTTGTAAAAAGAAATTTCACAAACGTCCCCCAAAAGAGCCAAAAAGTCCAAAAGCAGTTATAAAATGGCACAAAAAAATCCATAAACGCTGTTTTTGAAGTCAAAGCCGAAGTTAAATTTGTCTTCTCAAAAGCGTCCCCTTTCAGCGTTAAACCGCTGGAAAAATAAAGAATGTTATAAATTTGATATATGCTCATTTTTACTGCTTTATTTACTTCGTTACAAACGATACACTTTTTTTTTGAGAAAAACAAAAAAAATAAAAAAAAAAAAAAAAATTTTTTGTCTGAACTGTGATTTTAGTATGAGTGATGTGATTTTAAATAGTCGCTCCTGAAAAAATCATTTTCACTTGAATTTGGGGCAAAGAAACACCCTAACTACCCCCAAAAATCCCCCCCGTAAAAAGAGCCACAAAAACTTTTCTTTCAGTTTTTGCATCATTTTCTTAAAATTCCATGCACTTGCAGACAGTAATACATTGATTATCACTCCTTTTTCGCCATGTAGATAGTTCTCGCCCATCCTAAGATCGGTTTTCAAATGACCAATTATCGGCTCAATGGCAGCACGGGCACAACATTTAGCCTTCTTTTTATTCCTTTCGTATTGACTATCAGTCGCTTTCGGCTTTGAGGGAATAATAATTTTTACTCCTCCAACAATTTCGGCACCTTGACCGCCACGGTCGTATGCAAGTTCTTCAGGTTTCTCTAATCCATTGGATTCCATTTGATTAAGCAGTGGTGCTATCGTGTGACCATCGTAAGGATTTTTTTGGAAATCTAGAATTGCTGTAATGATTTTCATGCCCTTGTTCCCCGTTGTGATGAGACCGATTTTGTTCCCAAATTCATATTTTTTGTGCGCTTTCCCCTTCGCAATGCACTCTGTATGAGGCTTGTGGATACTGTAAATTTTATCTTTATCATTTTTCGTTTGAGTAACAACTTTTTTCAGTATCGCCAGAATTTCCTTGTATTGCTCACGCTGCGAAGGCGTGAGTTTTCGCTCTAACTCCTTAATCTGCTGCTTCGCAATTGTCCGCAACTCCTCTTGGGCGGCAGTCGCCTTCTTAATCCGTTCAGGTTTAGCCACATCTTTATCTTTGCCAACATAAGACGCCCGTAAAAGTTGTTTGCTCTTCTTTTTATGCTTTAATCTTAATTTAATTCCCTCATTATCAGCAATTTTATTGCATTTATCAATTGACTTTTTAAACAATTTGGCATCGGTCGGAAAAGTAACATTATTCCCCTGAACAGTCGTGTCCGAAAGAACAAATTTTGAGTTCTTATTGACATCTTCGCCGTGAATCTTAACACTATACGCAAAAATTATGTTGAAACCCTTCTCCCCAACACGCTTGCGAAAATGAACAAAATCAGTCGGGTCAAACGGAAATTTATGTTCAAAACAACCGTATCCACAAAAGTACTGAAAATAAGGATTACTCACCCATTGCTGAGGAAAACTGTCGTCTCCTAAATTATACATTTGCTTGAGTATCAAGCACCCAACCATCAATCTAATGGGTACACTCGGCGCACCGCGTTTCGAGTAGAAGGGTGCAAATGCCTCTTCAAAATGTTTCCAATCTATCGCATCGGCTAACAAAACCAACTCATGTCCTTTGTCTATAAAATCCACCAACTGGGGGCGGAACAAATCCTTTTGATTCTTATTTTCCAAAAATCCTACCATAATATCTCTATGTTTTCCTAAAAATTTATACTTAAAAATATCCCTGTCCAAAGTTTGTTGGGAACTGTAATACAAAGATACACTTTTTTGTGAATTATTTCACTTTTTTACGAAATTAACTATTTGATAATCAAATAATTATCCATTTTTTCAGGAGCGACTAAATAATCATAGTAATCATTAAAATCATTCAAAATCACAGTTCAGACAAGGGTGATGCGAAAATGCAAAAAATCTACACTCTACACTCTGAAAAAAGTTTTTTAATTTTTTATTGAATATTTTGTGTATTTTTGTAAAAGACTGAAAAACAAATAGCAATAAAAAAATTGTACAATTAGATAAGATTTTTGATTATGGAGACAGGAAGAAAAAGGTTACCGCTTGGAATACAGGTATTTGAGAAGTTAATCAACAATAATTTGGTTTATGTAGATAAGACCAAGTATTTGATTGATTTGATTGAGCAGGGAGAGTTATATTTTTTTACTCGCCCACGTAGATTTGGCAAAACGCTGACTATTTCTACTTTTGAGGCATTGTTTCAAGGCAGGAAAGAACTTTTTAAGGGTTTGTATGCCGAAGAATGGTTAAATAGAGCAGATTTTGAACCATCCCCTGTTATTCGCTTGGAAATGAATAAAATAACAACATCAAAAGGGATAGGAGCGATGGAAACTTCTATTTTTCTGATGCTTACTCAAATTGCAAAAAAGAATGATTTACAGATAATTACAGGTGCTTCTGTCGGGGACACTTTCAATTCGTTAATTGCCGAAATGTATGAAAAAAACAATTCCAAAGTAGTTATTTTGATTGATGAGTATGATAAACCGCTGTTAGACAATCTATTTAAGTCGGAAGAACAAATTGAAGCCATCAAAGAATTTTTGAGTGATTTTTACACGCAAATTAAGGCAAATGAGGAGTGTTTAAAATTTGTTTTTCTGACTGGTATATCCAAATTTGCGAGAGTAGGTATATTTTCCAAATTAAATAATCTTACAGATGTTTCATTTAGGGCAGAATATGGACAAATGTGTGGCTATACCGAAGAAGAAATTAAACAGTATTTCCCTGATTATCTGCAAGATACAGCAAATGCAATGAACATCACCACAGACGAATTGATGGACAAAATGCGGCATTATTATGATGGTTTTTGCTTTGATGGTGTCCATAAGTTGTATAATCCCTATTCGACTTTATTATTTTTTGAAAATCAAAAATTTGCTAATTATTGGTTTTCAACCGGCACTCCCAGTGTGATTGCTAATTACTTGAAAGATAGGTATTTAACTGTTGAGCAATTTCGGAATTTTCCTATTTCTATGGAGTTTGCCGAAAATCCGGGTGAAATTGATAATGCAAGCCCTGAAAAATTTCTTTACCAAAGTGGCTATTTAACTCTGCGTGAGGGAACTACGAATGATTAC
>JAISTU010000029.1 GCA_031272415.1 Bacteroidales bacterium
GAATCATCAACGGTGGCGGGCATATTATCCGCGAAATGTCGGCAGAAAAAGGCAGACTGGATTTGTGCGTAGTCTACAAGGGCAAAAAATACCCCATCGAACTGAAAATTTTGTATTCCCAAAAGACAATCCCCGAAGGTTTAGAACAAACTGCACGCTATATGGATTCTTTGGGTTGTCAAAAAGGCTATCTAATTGTTTTTGACCGCGATAAAATCAAATCTTGGGACGAAAAAATCTACCAAAAAACCGAAAGAGTAGACAGGAAAATGATTGATGTTTTTGGATGCTGAGGGGCAATTAAAAATGTAGATTGTAGAAACGGTATCCTACCGTTTTTTTTGAAGTGGAGAGTTGTTTTTTTGCATTTTGGGATAAAATTATTATAAAAAGTGAAAAAAAATCGCCTGAACCATAATTTTAATAGGATTTAATTTAATTCAAAATTTATTTTTTCCCTTTTGTACAATAAAAACTTGTATTTATCGTTGAATAGACAGCAATTCAATTACAAGAATATGGGCAAAACAGAATTAACAGTAAAAGATTATATTTCAGGCATTGAAGTCAATGCAACACCAGAAGAAATGGAGGCGGTACAAGTGTTTTCGCGACAATTGGTTGAAGATTACGACTACCCAAAATCGCATATCCAAACACGACCGCAACATCGTGTAAAAGTACGTCCTTCGGATACCAAAAAGGAATATCCGATTGATATTGCGGGATTTACCTGTGATACCAAAACAGATGAAAATCTGTACATTGTGGTTGAGTGCAAAAAGAAAAACCGCAAAGACGGCAGAACACAACTCGAAAATTACTTAACACTTTCAACGGCATATCTTGGCGTTTGGTTTAATGGCGAAGAACGTTTTTTTCTGCATAAATTTGTTAAACCCAACGGCGAAATTTATTTTGAAGAAATTCCGAATATTCCTCGATATACACAGCGTTTGGAAGATATTGGTTTGTATAAAAGGCATGATTTAAAGCCCACGCATAACCTTAAAGCCATTTTCAAATCAATTCGCAATCACTTGGCTGCCAATACAGTAGGTGCTACTCGAGATGAGTTACTTGCAGGACAAATTTCTGATGAAGTTAAAGATATTATTGATACAAAAAGAATTTTGAGAGAACGGATTGATAATCTAATAAATACAAAATAAGAATTATGGAAGAAGAATTTGAAGAAGAATTTGAAGAAATTGAAACTCTGAAAGTTGATTATATTAAAGGCGAGTTGTATCTGTCTAATGGAGAAAAAGTATCTTTTACGCTTTCAGAAGATGGTTTTTCTCAATGGGGATTAGACAAAGAAAAATTAGGTTTCACGCAGCCGATTTTAGAGGCATTATCTCAAACTTTCGCCGAACAAATTTATGAAATGGAAGAATATTACAGAGAATACAATGATACAAGTTGTGAATATTAGATTAACCCAACAAGCCCAAGAACAATATGGCATTACACCGGAGTCTTTATTTGCGGTATTATCAAATAAATACACAGGGTATTAAATTAACCAAACCAAATATATAAAAAGATGAGAGCCTATTTTTCAATTATTATTTTAAGTTTATTTTTGTTTATTTCCTGCGGGACATCTAAACAATTCATTTCCAATAAGATAGAAATTCCGACCGATTTTGCAGGAATGGTACATGCCGGACACACAAAAACACCTGCCGAATACCATTTTATTGATGAGATGGGAATTTCATGGGTTTTGACCACTTTTTATTGGGGGTCTATTGAGCATAAGGAAGGTGTTTGGGACTTTGCCTCTACGGACGCTTTTGTAGATTCTGCCCGCTCATATAGCAAAAAAATTATTGCTGTTTTGGGCTATCAAACGGATTGGATTTACCCGCAAGGAGGCAGTAAAAAGTATATCTCGCCCGCACATATTCCTGATTTTGTTAATTTTGTGGAAAAAACGGTCAGCCGTTACAAAGGGAAAATAGATGCGTGGCAAATTTGGAATGAGCCTAATTTTAAAATGTTTTGGAAAGGCTCAAAGGAGGATTATTTGGCATTAACAGCCGCAGCATCGGCAAAAATACAACAAATTGACCCGCAAGCAAAGGTTTTGATGGGCGGTTTTAACCTTTTGGGGTATGGAAAATATTTGCAAAGTTTGTTCAATAGCAATCTAATGACGAGTGGGCGTGCAGCATCTTTTCACCCTTACAATGCAACCCCTTTGTGGTCGGCAGGAATTTTTGATAATTTTGCTAAACGACTGAATAAGAATCATTTTCAAGGTGAAATTTTTGTTACCGAAGTCGGCTATCCAACGGGCGGTTGGTATCCGTCAAAAGTTGGGGATAAAAAATTGGGGGCATATATAGTTAAAACATTGACACTGTTGGCAATACGTGGCGTTCGGGTCGCTTGTTGGTATCAATTGTTTGACCCTGACCCGCAAAAACGGAACAAATCTAATTCGGAAGATTATTTTGGACTCGCTTTTCACAATTATACATATAAACAAGGGGCAAAGGCGTATCCTGCATGCGTAAAAAATATTGCAGGAAAAACATATATTCCTCAATATCAAGCATTTACGAATATCCCCAAAAGTGTCAGCACTTTTTATTTTGAGGGAAATGATGGCACAAAAACATTGATATTGTGGAAAAAAAGTGCAGGCACAAAAAAAATCTCGCTGCCATCTACTGTCAAAAATGCAACATTATTTGATGCAAAAACAGAAATCACCCGACCTGTCGAGGAAAATGAAATCTTAAAAGTAACTCCATTTCCTTTTATAATTACTTGGAAATAAGTGAATTACGCTTTTTTGTGGTAGAAAATACCAACGCAGAATTATTACCGCCAAAACCAAATGAATTGCTTAATACATGCTTTAAATTTTGCTTAATCAATTGATTTACAGGAGAAAAAGATAATTCTTCCATAGGGGTACACCAATTCAAATTGGCAGGAATAAAACCATAACGCAAGGCTAATATCGAAATAACGGCTTCAATAGCACCCGCAGCACTTGTTGTGTGTCCTGTAAATGCCTTTGTAGAAGACAAATAAGGCACTTTTTTGCCAAACAAACGCTCAATTGCTATGCCCTCCGAAAGGTCATTGTTGAGTGTCCCTGTTCCGTGTGCATTGATATAGGAAATTTCTTCCGGTTGTAAATTGCTCATTTTCAATGCATTACACATTGCCAAATAAGCACCTTCTCCATCTGGCGAAGAGGCAGTTTGATGATAGGCATCGCAAGCATTGGCATAACCGGAAAGATAGCACAATGGTCGCATTACTCTTTCTTTCGCAAGTCGCTCATTTTCAAGCACAATATATGCAGCACCTTCTCCCAAATTGATACCATTTCGCTGTGCGTCAAAAGGCTTGCAAGGGTCAGAATCTAAAATTTTGAGCGTATGAAATCCGTTAATATGAAATTTGCTCAAACATTCGCTCCCCCCTGCAACAACTATATCTGCACGGTGAGTTTTAAGTAAATTTGCTCCCAAAATAATGGCATTTGCAGCCGAAGAGCAAGCCGTTGAAAGGGTAGTCATCAAATGAAATTTTCCTTCATAAACAGCGGCAATGCTGTCCGTATTGGCACCGCAGTCGTGAGTGGCAATGTATTCTTTGTGATTTGTATTGGTCAGAAAATCAGTGTAATAGCGTTCACTTTTTTCCATTCCGCCGACCGTTGTGCCGGAGATAAAAGCAATTCTTAAACCTGAATATTTGGGCAAAAAAGATGCCAAAATGGCTTCTTTGAGTGCAATTCTACCCATCAATGTTGTCCGCGTAATGGGGTCTTTTATCCTAAGATTGAGCATTTTTTTCATTTCATTATCCGACATTTTGACCTCGCCGGACGGAAAATGAGATAATTTTGTCTCTAAATGTTCAATTTTTTTGATGCCTGAAATATTTTTGGAAAGTGCACGCAAAGTAGGCTTTATTCCGCAGCCCAAAGCACTGACAATTCCCATTCCGCTGATAACAATTGCCATAATTTATTTTGTCCTGTGAGCAGTTATATATTCCGCCATAATACGGATAGATTGAAATATATCTTTCCCTTGGGCAGCCGTATTGATTTTGATGCCGTATTCTCTCTCCAACAAAACAATCAACTCTAATGCGTCAATAGAATCCAATCCTAATCCGTCTCCAAAAAGAGGTGCTTGTTCATCAATGTCTTCAATCGTAAGTTCCTCTAAATTAAGAACTTCTTTTACTTTTGTTTTTAATTCTAAAATTAGTTCGTCCATGCTTTTATTTTAAATTTTTATAACCGCAAACTACAAAGATACACCTTTTTGTCAATTAAAAATTAAAACCCTTTTTTTTCAGAGTGTAGAGTGAAGAGTGTAGAGTGTAGATTTTTTTTTGCATTGTCTGAACTATGATTTGGAATGATTATTTTGATTTGTGTGATTATCTATAATCACAATAATCACATCAATCATACGAAAATCTGTGGTTCAGACAAAAAGAAAAAAGGATTAGCAGAATTTCTCCTGCTAATCCTTATAATTTTGCTAAAATCAGGGTTCAGACAAATAGTTCAGACCTTTACGGCAACTGTGTCAAAACCTGCTTGGAACGAGTCTTATACACATTCCCCTTGTAATTATTATCAAAAGTTACATTGCTGTGCGTCAGGCGATAGGTATTATTCAATTCGTCAATCGTAACGCCGTAGTTGTACGAATTGCGGATAATCACATTTTCC
>JAISTU010000117.1 GCA_031272415.1 Bacteroidales bacterium
TTGTTTCAACGATTATATTGGTCGCAAGTACGCTCTTTATCATGTGGTTAGGGGAGCGAATAACTGAAAAGGGCATAGGAAACGGTATATCTTTATTGATTATGATAGGGATTATTGCACGTTTACCATTTGCATTATCAGCCGAATTTGCCTCCAAAGCAGCCGAGTCGGGTAATGGCGGTTTGATACTCTTTATAGTGGAAATATTGGCATTGGTAGCCGTAATATTGATAACTATTTTGCTCGTACAAGGGACACGGAAAGTGCCTGTTCAATATGCCAAAAGAATTGTAGGTACTAAACAATATGGCGGTCAGCGGCAATATTTACCTTTAAAAGTTAATGCTGCCGGTGTTATGCCGATTATTTTTGCACAAGCAATTATGTTTTTACCATTGACAATTGCAGGTTTTGCACAATCTGATGCAATGGGGTCTTTTGCACGTGTGATGACCGACAATAACGGCTTTTGGTATAACTTTATTTTTGCAATTTTGATTGTACTATTTACTTATTTTTACACGGCTATTACGTTCAATCCTTCTCAAATTGCAGAAGATATGAAGCGTAACGGTGGTTTTATACCGGGCATTAAACCGGGTAAAAAGACAGTAGAATTTATAGACGGAATTATCTCAAAAATCACTTTACCGGGTTCCATCTTTTTGGCATTTGTAGCGATTATGCCTGCATTTGCTCGTTTGTTTGGAATCAATTCGCAATTTGCACAGTTTTTTGGCGGTACATCATTGTTAATTTTGGTAGGTGTTGTTTTGGACACATTGCAACAAATAGAAAGCCACCTTTTGATGCGACATTATGACGGTTTAACCAAGTCAGGACGCATTAAAGGACGTTCGCCACTGCCCACAATGTAGTGGTTGTTGAGAAAATTATGTTTTTTTTGATTTTATAATTATTTTTTTTGTATGAATCTATGATTCATTATCGTACTACAAAAGAGATTGCACTTATACAAGAGAGCGCGTTCATTGTAGGAAAAACGCTCGGAGAAGTAGCCAAACTACTTTGTCCGGGCGTTTCTTTGAAAACATTGGACAAAGTCGCAGAAACATTTATTAGAGACAGCGGAGCAATACCATCGTTTAAAGGTTACAATGGATTTCCAAGCACACTTTGCCTCTCTGTTAATGATGTTATCGTGCATGGAATACCATCCGATTATCAACTCAAAGACGGCGACATTATTTCTGTGGATTGTGGCGCAAAAAAGAATGGCTATCATGCCGATTATGCCTACACTTTTATGATAGGTAATGTAGCAGAAGAAGTTCGGAATTTATGCCTCCGTACCAAAAAAGCACTCTATATCGGTATAGAGCATGCCAAAGCAGGTAATAAAACCGGTGATATAGGGCATGCGATACAAACATATTGTGAAGCATTTGGATACGGTGTTGTAAGAGAATTAACAGGGCATGGATGTGGACGTAATTTGCACGAAGACCCTGCCGTTCCTAACTATGGACAAAAAGGATGCGGGGCTAAACTCAAAAAAGGAATGGTATTTTGCATAGAGCCAATGATAAATTTGGGTGTCCGTCATATCAGAGTTGATAGAGACCAATGGACTACGCGCACTGCCGACCGTTTTCCGTCTGCACATTACGAACACATGGTTGCTCTTACAGACAAAGGAACAGAAATCCTATCTTCCTACCAATGGATATATGATGTGTTGCCGGAGCAGAGAGATTTAATTGAAAAATAAAAATAAAAAGGCTTTTTACACAATAATTAAATATTTTTTGCGTTAATGTAATAGTTAAGTATGGAAAAAATATTGAACATTGAATAATACAATAAAATAAGGAGATGAAATTATCACAATTCAACTTTTTTTTGCCACCGGATTTGATAGCGCAATATCCGTTTGAGGACAAAGATGAGACGCGCATGTTGGTAGTAGACCGTAATGCGAAGACAATAACGCATCATAAGTTCAAAGATTTATTGAACATTTTTGGTGAAGGAGATGTAATGGTACGCAATGATACTCGCGTATTTCCGGCGCTATTGAATGGTAGTAAAGAAAGACATGCCACTCAAATTAGTGTTTTTTTGTTGCGAGAATTGGATTCGGAAAGCCGTTTGTGGGACGTTTTGGTAGAGCCTGCCCGCAAAATTAGGATCGGTAACCGTATCTATTTTGGCGACAATGAAGAAATGACCGCCGAAGTGATTGATAACACCACTTCACGCGGACGTACATTAAGATTTTTGTATGACGGTACGCACGAAGAATTTAAAAAGAAACTCTACGACATGGGCAGTATGCCTTTGCCGGATGATATTCTTAAATTAAGAGACCCCATACCCGAAGATAGAGAGTATTACCAAACTGTTTATGCCAAACATGAAGGTGCTGTTGTGGCACCGGCAGCAGGTTTGCATTTCAGTAAATTATTGCTCAAAAAATTGGAAGTAAAAGGCGTAAAGTTGGCAGATATTACACTACATGCAAGCGTTGGAACTTTTAAATCCATTGATGTTGAAGACCTTGCAAAGCATAAAGTAGATTCGGAGGCGATGAATATTCCCGAAGAAACAGCCGACATCATCAATGCCGCAAAAACACAACATAAACGTGTCTGTGCAGTAGGAACTACGACTTTGAAAGCATTAGAGTCTTCTGTTTATAATTCAGGCATTATTAAGCCATTACAAGGTTGGACAAATAAATTTATTTTTCCTTTGTATGAATTTTATTCTGTTGATTCTTTGATTACCAATTTTCACATGCCACAGTCGGCGATGTTGATGATGGTTTGTGCGTTTGGGGGGTATGAATTGGTAATGGAGGCATATAAACAAGCAATTGCTGAAAAATATAGATTTTTGACCTTTGGAGATGCAATGCTGATTATTTAGCAAATGGATATTACAGAAAAAACATATCTTATCATACCGGCAGGCGGTGCTGGGTCTCGGATGGGGAAGTCCATTCCTAAGCAGTTTTTGCCACTCAATGGACTGCCCATGTTGATGCACACCATAAATGCTTTTAATGACATTAACTGTCAGATTATCATTGCATTACATCCTGATTATCGCGATTATTGGGATCAATTGGTAGATAAACATGATTTCGAGACCAATGCAATAGTGATAGACGGCGGTGCTACGCGTTTTGATTCGGTGAAAAGGACAATGCCACTTTTGCCCGATACAGGCTGGGTGGCAGTCCATGACGCAGCACGTCCGTTTGTGAGTAAAAAATTGTTGAAAAAATGCTATAAAACTGCTTTTTCGCAAGGCAATGCTGTGCCCGTGTTGCGGGTTACGGACTCTTTGCGAATGGGGAATTTTACAGAAAATGTAGGTGTGCCCAGAGAAGCATGTTTTACCACTCAAACGCCCCAAATTTTTCCTATTCATGTCTTAAAAGAAGCATACGGTGTAGATTATTATCCTCGTTTTACCGATGATGCTGCAGTAGTGGAATTTATGCGTGAAAAAATATATCTCCTTGAAGGTGAGGAAATTAACAGAAAAATTACCACTCCTTACGACCTCGAATGGGCTGAAAAAATAGCAAAGAAAAAAAAGTAGTCTTTTTTACAGGATTTTAGATTTTTTTTTTGTATTTTGGGATAAATTTGTTCTAAAAAATGATTTTTTTGTCTGAATGTTGATTTTAAATGATTTAAATGATTTGTATGATTTTTAAGATTTTATAAATATAAAGTAGAGACGGTGCATGCACCGTCTCTACACTCTACACTCTACACTTTACACTCTGATAAATTACTTTCAATTTCAAAAAAAACGGCAGGATGCCGTTTCTAAATTTTTTTAATAATTAATTTTTAATTGAAGAAAAAGTGTATCTTTGCAAAACAATAAAAGATTATCATTTTTTTTAACCATGGCAAAAGGCATTGAGCAAGATTTAATAGGCATCAATATAATTGGTGAAACAACGGAGATAGAAGGTAATATAGTTACCTCAGGCGACATGAGAATTGACGGCAAACTCAAAGGTGATTTTACATCGTCTCAAAAGTTGGTCGTTTCTCAAACGGGTTGCATAAAAGGAAATATTAACTGCAATGACTGCGATATTTCGGGTAAAGTGCAGGGTAATATTACTACCAGTGGCTTGCTGATACTGCGTTCAACGGCGACAGTACTCGGCGATATAACTATTTTTAAATTAGCCATTGAACCGGACGGACAATTTTCCGGCGTCTGCAAAATGACTTCTATTTCCCAGTCTCATTCAACAAAAGAAAAAGAATAGAACAAAAATGGACATTTCTGCGAACAAAATGCTACAAAAATTATATTTCAGATATTTAAGAAATCTGTTGATTTTCAGCATTTTAGTTATACTTCTTTACATTGGATTGAGGTTCTGTATCGGGGAATATTTGTCGGACAATTTGCCCTTTTTACTTATTGGCTTTATTGTATTTACGGCATTAACTCATCTGATTATCGCACAAGCAGATGCATTGCGACTGACATTTCGACCCGATGACAGCCTTTCAAAAGAAGATAGAATGAAAGCATTTGCGAGCATTGAGCGGAAATTTATCAGTCGTTATATGCTTGTTACAGGGATAAAATTGCTGACTTTTTTGCTTGTTTTGGTTTTGTATGCGTTTTTCAATAAAGAAGATATATTTGGTTTTGCTATCGGATTTTTTGTTATTTATCTCTTATACAGCGTCTTTGAGATAATTCAAATCAGAAGACCTGTTGTTGGAAAAATAACAAAAGAAACTGAATAATTGAGAATTGAGAGGGATTTTTTTAGAGTGTAGAGTTTTTTTGTATTTTGAGAGAAATTTGTTATAAAATTGAATAAAAAAATAATTCTTCATTTTCAATTAAAAAAATCTTTTAATTTTTAATTTTTTTTATTTTAATTGAGAAAAAGTGTATCTTTGCAAACAGTTTGGCACGCAGATTGTAATTATAAAAGTAATAATTATTTTTTTTGTTCAAAAATATTGATATATAATGGAAAACCAACAAGAGTCCCAATTAGAGAATCAAAATGGAACTGAAAATCAAGAGATTGTAGTATCTCAAGAGGCAACATCAACTGCTGAAAATACAGCACAAGAGATTGTTGAGAAAGCAGAGTCGTCAATGGATGAAATTCCGTCAATAGATGAATTTCAGTCTATTGAGACAGAACTTTCAATGGAACCGCTTGCAGAAACGGAAAATGAAACAAATTTTTCCGACACAGCAAGCGTTGAACCTATTGTTGCAGAAAATGAAGAAGTATCTGAAAAAAGTATCAACACTGAATTGTCTGAAAATGAAAACATTACAGAAGAAAAAGAAATAAGTGATGATTTTTTTGACCACCTTGACCGACAACAAATTGTACAAACTTTGGAAAATGTAGTCAAAGATGAGGATGTTGTAAAGATAAAAAGGCAAGTGGCATTGCTTAAATTGAGATTTTTATACCTAAACAAAGAGTATAAATTGGCAAATTTACAGGCTTTTTTAGATGCAGGAGGCGAAAGAGAAGACTACAAAGAAGAGATAGACAAGTTAGAAGAAAGATATAATTTGGCGTTGAACAGGTACAAAACCAATAAACAACGCTATGTTGACGCATTGGAACACGCCAAAGAAGGCAATTTGGAGAAGAAAAAAGCATTGTTGGAGGAACTCAAACAATTGGTGGAGTCCAACGAACTCTCTTTGAAGCAGATACATGACCGTTTTGGAGAAATACAAGCCCTTTGGAAAGAAGTTGGTCCTGTGCCGATGGCAGAGGTGAACACTATTTGGCAAAATTATCATTTTTATGTAGAAAAATTTTTCGATAAAGTAAAGATGAACAGAGAGTTACGAGATTTAGATATGAAAAAAAATCTTGAACTCAAAATAGAACTTTGTGAAAAAATGGAAGCCTTAATACTCGAACCTGCCGGCGTGAAAGTTCTTCGTGTTATGCAGGAATATCGCCAACAATGGAGAAATATTGGTGGAGTAGGGGAGGATAAAAATGACGAAATTTGGGAACGTTTTAGGACAGCCATTGACGCTGTAAATGAAAATTGTAGGCAATTTTTTGACAAATTAGATGAGGAGCAACAAGCAAATTTGACGGCAAAATTAGAACTTTGTAATCAAATGGAGCAGTTACTAACCGCCCCTTGTCCTTCGACGGACCGTTTGCATTCGTTGGGAAATAAAGTTGCCGTTATGTGCAAAACATGGAAAACCATTGGCAATGTGCCCAAAGAGCAACACCAAACGGTTTGGGAGCGTTTTACTTCGGCTGTGAATACATTTTATACTAATAAAAAAGAATTGCATGAGCAGTTGAAAGCAAAGGAGACCGAAAATTATAATGCAAGGATAAATTTGTGCATACAAGCGGAAGCCATTGCTAAGCGGACTGATTGGAAAAAAGCCGCTGCCGAATTAGAGGCATTGAAAGAGCAATGGAAACAGGCAGGTCCCATTCCGGCTCGTATTTCGGATGAGATTTGGAATCGTTTTCAAGCCGCAGGAAAAAGTTTTTATGCGGCACGTAATGCCTGTTTTGCAGAAAATAAAAAGAATGAAGCCGACAATATAGCCGCCAAAAAAGAACTCATTGAAAAAGCCAAAAACTTTGTTATGGGCGACAATGTGGATGAAAATTTTGAAATTTTAAAAGATTTGCAACGGCAATGGCTTGAAACCGGTTTTGTGTCAGCCGAGAAAAGAAAAGAGTTGAAGGAAGAATTTGCAAGCATTATTGATAAGCATTTTTCCATGTTAAAAAATAGTGCGCAAGTTAGTCTTGACCAATACAAACAATTTGTTGACCGTATGCATGAAAAAAGTGGACGCTCTGTGGTTACCAGAGAAATGAGGTATTTGAAGGGAAAAGTAGAGCAGATTACCAAAGATATTGCATTGTGGGAGAATAATTTAGGATTTTTCTCTAAATCGCAAGAAAGTACGGCATTAAAAGAACAATTTGGGAAAAAAATTGAGCAGGCAAAAGCCGATTTAACAGATTTGCAGCAAAAAATCAAAATTTTGATGCAAAAAAAGAAGGAGATAGAAGAGTTGTACCCGCAAGGATACTACGCAAGTAAAGAAAAAGAAGAAGAAAGCAAACCACTGCCTCCTCGAAAAACAGGTAAAAAACAAAGACACAGAGATAAAGACAAAAATAAAAATAAAGAATAAAGTCTGTAAAATCAATAACTTATAACAGCCCCTAAATCCCCCTCAAGGGGGACTTCTTAACGTTTGTTGTAGAGGAAAGATATGCCTTGCCTAAAAAGGTGAGAGGGGCGAAGGGGAATTAAAAAATGTTTCTTTGCATTTTAGGAGAAAAACGTTCTAAAATTTGAAAAAAAATGGTATAAAATTAGACAAAAAAACATAAAATATACAATAATATTTAAATTTTATCGTTACAAAAAAAAGATAATTTTATGGCAGAAGTTAGAGCATTACCGATTGGAATACAGAGTTTTGAAAAATTACGGACAGAAAATTATGTGTATGTTGACAAAACTCATTTTGTGTATGAATTGACAAGGACAAGCAAGCCTTATTTTCTTTCACGTCCGCGTAGATTTGGAAAAAGTTTGTTCCTCACTACTCTCAAAGCCTATTTTGAGGGGAAGAAAACTTTTTAATGGATTGAAAATCAGTGAGTTAGAGAAAAATTGGACAAAATATCCTGTGCTACATATTGAATTAAAAGATGAGGATTTGTCGTCAGCGGAAAAAACAGAAAATTATTTTCTTAAAATATTAAGAGAGAAAGAGTTAGAATTTGGAATTTCAACAAATAAATACTCTGCTTCTTCTAAATTGGACAACTTAATTTATGAAATTTATAAAAAGACAGGAAAAAGAGTTGTACTATTGATTGACAACAGCGACAAACCGCTGCGTGATTATATAGAAAATTGTCAATATTCTGAAAAGGGATATATGCAAATATTGCGACAACTCCATAGTAATTATGGAACTTTAAAAGGGAGCGACCAGTATTTGCACTTTGTTTTTATGACAGGAACCTCGATAATTCCTTGCAATAATTGGGATTTGGTATCTGTAAATCACCTATGCCATATTTCGCTGTTCAAAGAATATGCCCAAATTTGTGGCATTTCGGAGGCAGAATTATTGGCAAATTTTCAGACCGATATTGAACTGTTAGCGACTAAAAACAAAATGACCATTGAGGCAACAGTTGATAAATTGCGAAATTACTATGGGGGCTATCATTTTTATGAAGATGAGGTAGGGCTGTATAGTCCGTTTAGTTTGTTAAATGCTTTTCAAAATTTTAATTTTGAGTCATATTAGTTTCAAACAGGTACTCCGACTTTTTTGATTAAGATGCTAAAAAATATCAAATTTGACATCTCTCACCTTGAAAATAACACAACATGTGATGCAAACTACATCATGCAATACCCCTATAAAAATTATACTCCTATACCTTTCTTGTATCAAAGTGGTTATCTGACTATTAAGGGATATGATAAGATTTTTAACCAATACATTCTCGGTTATCCGAATGAGGAGGTTAAATACGGTTTTCTCAACGAACTTTGTCCTCTTTATCTGCCAAATGACATGCAAAATCGTGAATTTTCTTATGTTGAATTTGGACAGGATTTATATAATGGCAACATAGAAAAATTTATGCAACGTCTGCACGCGTTTTTTGCCGCGATTCCATACGACCTTGAAAATAAAACGGAAAAGCACTATCAGACAATTTTTTATCTGCTTTTTAACCTAATGGGACAGTTTATAAAAGTGGAAGAACATTCTGCAATTGGCAGTAGCGATGCTGTGGTAGAAGTTCCTGATAGAATTTATATTTTCGAGTTCAAACTTGACGGCAACGGCACTGTTGATGATGCTCTGAAACAGATTGAAACTAAAAATTATGCGGGGAAATATCAACTTTCGGGCAAAGAAATTATCAAAATCGGGGCGGTATTTGATAATGAAAAACGAGGCTTGAAAGAGTGGAAGTACTCGCCGAAACAGGAAGAATAGATTTTTTTTTTTGCATTTTGGGATAAAAACGTTATAAAAACTTTTAACATTAGGCAAAAAATAGGCAAAAAAAATTAAACCCATTTTTTCAGTGTGTAGAGCGTAGAAAATTGATTATCAAGATATTATGATTTTTCCCTTTGTTTGGAAGTCTTTCTATAAAATGAGAATTAACTAAATTTTAGAGCGACTAATTTCTGCTAATAAACTCATATCCAAACTTTTAACGGAATGGGTTAACGCTCCCACAGAGATAAAATCTACTCCTGTTTGGGCATAATCGACGATGTTTTTTTCGCTGATATTGCCGGAAGTTTCGGTTTCAAAACGGTGATTGTTCATTTCAACGGCTTTGTAGGTGTCTTCAACTGAAAAATTATCAAACATAATTCGCTCAATACCTCCTATTTGCAATACTTTTTGAACATCTGCCAAAGAACGTGTTTCTACTTCAATCGGCAAATTCAGATTTTTATTTTTTAAGTAACGGTGAACTGATTCTATCGCATTTTTAAGTCCTCCTGCAAAGTCTATGTGATTATCTTTGAGCAAAATCATATCATAGAGTCCCATTCTATGATTGTAGCCTCCCCCGATTTGAACCGCCATTTTTTCCAACAGACGCATGTTAGGAGTTGTTTTGCGAGTGTCCAACAAACGTGCGGACGTGTGTGCAATGAGTGTACATAAATGGTGAGTATAAGTAGCAATTCCGCTCATCCTCTGCATAACATTGAGCATCAAGCGTTCTGCCTTTAAAATACTTTGAATACTGCCCGCAATGGAAAGAACAACATCGCCCACTTTGACAGGTGTGCCATCTTCTATGATAATGGTTATATGTAATTCATTATCAATCTGTTGTAATATCTTTTTTGCGACATCAACACCTGCTATAATACCTTTTTCTTTGCATAACAGATACGCTTTACCCTCCTGTTTAGCATCAAAAACGGACAAAGAAGTAAAATCACCTGCACCTATATCTTCTGCAATCGCCTCATTGATAAATGTTTCTAAATTCATTTATTTCTTTTCGATAGTAATTTTATGGATAAGTGCAGTATTTTGAACGGTTTTGACTACATAATATATTTTGTAGGTGCCATGTGCGGAGGTATAAGTTCCGGTTGAAAATTTTGTATTTTCCGAATCCGAACCACCTTGTTTAGGCACAAATGAAGTCGGTTTATTTTTACTAAAAAAATCTTCTAAAATTGCACTTGCCTGTGCCTTACTAAAATAACCTTCGTTGCCCAAAATTGACATTTCAACTGTTGAGTTGAGATATTTTGACAATTGTTGAGCATTCCCACTCGATATAATTTGGTTAATATCCTTGCAAATATCACCTCCTCCTGCAAAAAACAATGCAAAGGCGACAATCATTATACTTATTATTCCTGCTTTTCTATATATTGCTTTCATTGCGATAAAATTTTATATATTCTAAAATTATTAAATACAAATATTGTGCCTGCAAAAAAAAGAGAAGGCGACAGGTAAATGATGATTAGAAAATGGAAAAATATTTTTTTTTTTTTTTTGCATTTTTGCCCCCCTTGTCTGAACTTTGATTTTGAATGATTTTTTTTGATTTGTGTGATTATCTAAAATCATAATAATCACATCAATCATACGAAAATCAGTGGTTCAGACAATTTTTTTAATTTTAATTTTTAACTGAAAAAAAAGTGTATCTTTGTAATATCCTTTTTTGCAAAGTCAAAAAGGAGGTTCTTGCTTTGCAGGAAAGGCAAGTTAAGAAGTTGTATATAATTATATAAAAAAAAGGGAGCCTCCACAGTGTTAATAAAATAAAGTAAAATAAACTATTATGGAATCAATCATCAATGCGAAACTGCCGGAATTTAAGGCAGAGTTTTTTCAAAATGGAAATTTTAAGACGCTCAACAGCGCCGATTTGAAGGGTAAATGGTCGATATTTTTCTTTTATCCTGCCGATTTTACATTTGTATGCCCGACCGAATTAGCGGACATGGCAGACAAATATGAACAATTTAAGGCGATGGGTGTAGAGATTTATTCGGTAAGTTGTGACTCACACTTTGTTCACAAAGCGTGGCATGATGCTTCGGAAAGTATCCGCAAAATTCAATACCCAATGGTAGGAGACCCAACAGGTGTTATTGCACGCGGGTTTGGTGTGTATATTGAAGAAGCAGGAATGGCGTACAGAGGTACATTTTTAGTAAATCCTGAAGGATTGATAAAAGTGGCTGAAATTCACGACAATAACATTGGGCGAAATGCCGATGAATTGTTGAGAAAAGTGGAAGCAGCACTCTTTGTCGCCGCTCATCCGGACGAAGTTTGTCCCGCTAAATGGAAACAAGGCGCCCAAACTATCAAACCAAGCATAGATTTGGTAGGAAAAATTTAAATTTCTTTTTGTAATTTTTTTTAAATTAATTAATTAAAAAAACCATGGCTCCAAAGAGCATTTTTAACCGTAGATATCCAATTTTTATCATTTCGTAAATGTTTTTTGGGGCTTTTTTTATCTAAAAAAGGATAAATGATGTTAGAATTTGAACTTAAAAATCAGTTAAAATCCGTATTTTCAGGGCTTAATAATAATTTTGTTCTTGATATTTATGTAGCCGAAAATCATCCTGCCAAAAATGAACTGTTAGAATTAGTGAGCGACCTTGCCGATTGTTCAGAAAAGATAACGTATTCTGTTCATAATGGTAATAGTTTGGAAATGAATATTTTACGCAATCAAAAGCCAACCAATATTTATTTTCGTGGTGTCCCCAATGGGCATGAATTTACATCTTTGTTGATGGCTATTTTAAATGCAGACGGAAAAGGGAAAAATTTGCCGGACGAATTTATTACTCAAAGAATTAAAAATTTGAATGGAAAAATCAATCTAACTACTTATGTATCACTTACTTGTACCAATTGTCCCGATGTTGTGCAATCTTTGAACATAATGGCATTACTCAATGAAAATATTCGGCATGAAATGGTGGAAGGGTCTGTCAATGAAGAAGAGGTAGAATCGCTTCATATTCAAGGAGTTCCAACTGTTTATGCAGATGGTCAATTGCTACATGTCGGCAAAAGTGAGTTAGGCGAATTGCTTGCAAAATTAGAGAAAAAATATGGCTCAAAGGCAAACATAACAACAGAAATACCTATAAAATCTTATGATGTAGTGGTCGCCGGCGGTGGTCCTGCGGGAGTGGCAGCAGCCATTTATTCTGCTCGTAAAGGATTGAAAGTGTGTGTGTTAGCCGATAGAATTGGCGGACAAGTTAAAGAAACAGTAGCCATTGAAAATCTAATTTCTGTCCCTCAAACGACGGGCGAACAATTGGCAAACAATCTTAAAAAACATCTCCAAAATTATCCCATAGATATTGCTGAAAATAGACAAATAGAAAAGTTTGAAATTATTGATAATCAAAAAGTTATAACAGTTGTTGGCGGTGAAAAATACACCTCTGACGCACTCATTATTGCCACTGGTGCTTCATGGAAAAAATTGAACGTAACAGGTGAAAATCAATACATTGGCAAAGGGGTTGCATTTTGTCCGCATTGCGATGGTCCGTTTTATAAGGGCAAACATGTGGCTGTTATTGGCGGTGGCAATTCGGGTATAGAAGCGGCGATTGATTTGGCGGGCATTTGTGCAAAAGTTACTGTAATTGAATTTTTGGAAACATTGAAAGCCGATTTGGTTTTGCAAAAAAAAGTAAATTCTTTGCCAAATGTAGAAATTATTCTCAATACTCAAACCACTGAAATTGTGGGAGATAGCAATAAAGTTACAGCCATTCGCATCAAAAATAGAAACACAGCCCAAGAACATTTGATGAGTGTAGATGGTATTTTTGTACAAATTGGACTTTCGGCTAACAGTCAGATATTCAGCCAATTAGTAGAAACCAACAAATTTGGTGAAATTGTAATTGATACGCATTGCAGAACATCTCTCAAAGGAGTTTATGCCGCCGGAGACGTGAGCGAAGTCCCTTATAAACAAATCATTATCGCAATGGGTGAAGGTGCCAAAGCCGCCCTCGCCGCCTTTGAAGATAAAATGAGAAACCTGATTTAGAGTGGAGAGTGTAGATAGTTATAATCTTGATAATCATTTTTTAGAACGTTTTTATCCCAAAATGCAAAAAAAATCTACAATTTTTTTTACAATATTTATCCTGTTTTTACGTTATAGTATTTTAATTTTGTAAAATATGCATCTATTTTTGAGAAGAATAAGTTTATTAGGATTAAGTTTTGTGCTTTGTTTTGGTATGCAAATAAAGGCACAAGGGATATTGACCGGCTTGGGAGGCAATGATGTGGTCAAAATGGCTGCAAAAAAAGCAAAAAAAATGCACAAAAGTGACACTTTATTGCTTTATGAGCCTATATGGTTGCCCCTGACGGATGATTTTTCGGCAGCAGGAGTTTATCCGGATACGGCTTTGTGGCTAAACAGACAAGGCTTTGTAAACCAATCTTTTTGCTACAATCCGCCGACCATTGGATGTCTTACTTTGGATGCGGTGGATAGCAAAGGAAAAATTTATGAGCATGCTTCCGTGTCGCCTTTTGGGGCTGATACATTGCTCTCTCGCCCTATTCGCATGGACAGCATTCCGATTTCCCCTTCTGTTTTGATACCTTTGTCGCCCGCGGATTCGGTATATTTTAGTTTTTATTACCAACCCGGAGGCGGTTTAGGTGCGGCATGGGAGGCTTTGGGCAATTCACCGGAAACGGACGACAGCCTTGTGCTTGAATTTGCCTATCAAACACCTAATATTGTGCTTTTGTATTATATCTATGACACTGTGTGTCCCTTAGATACGGTACAAATTGGCGATACTATTTTCAGCCCCTGCGATTCTGGACTTTTTATTATCGCACAGCAAATTTATGCACCTTTTGACTCTGTTGCAGTGCCTTGCGATTCGGTTTGTGCAATGGAAACTATATGGGAAACCGTTTGGGCTACACAAGGAATGAAATTAAAACAGTTTTTTGATACATATAATACTTATTTCCGGCAAATTATGATACCCATTACAGACCCAAAATATTTCAATTCACATTTTCAATTTCGATTTCGTAATTATGCCTCTTTGGACGACAGTTATGCTGAATATCAAAGCAATTGCGACTTTTGGAACTTAGATTATATCCGATTGTCCAATAACAGAACCTGTAATGATACGGCTATCAATGATTTAGCCATTGTTGATAATCCGGGTAGCATTTTAGAAAAATATACTTTTATGCCTTGGCAACATTTTGTTAATAATTCTTCTTCGGAAATCAAAAGCGGTTTTGAATTGAAGTTAACTAACCTTTTCAATCAGACGAAAAACAGTATGTATCAATACATTATATATGATGACGACTCTAACACGGTGGGAACATACAACGGGGGCAATCAAAATATAGACCCCTTTGTACCCAATGGCTATCAAACGGCAAGTGTACATGCACAGCCTCCTATGCCGGCAAATTTAACCCTGCCGTCTGCCACAAAAGATAGTGTTTTGCTGACCATTGCTCACATTTTCAGAGACCAAGGCAACAGCGACGTCAATTCACAAAATGATACAGCGTTTTATTGGCAAAAATTTTATAATTATTTTGCCTACGACGACGGTACGCCGGAGGCAGGCTATGTGGTCATTTCTACTGACGGAAAAAGAACTACAGGCTTGGCTTTAACTTTCCAACTAAACAAAGCCGACACTATACAAGCCGTTGATATTTATTTCAATAATGTTTATAACAATGCTACCGAACATGAATTTGACCTCTGCTTTTGGAATGACGAGGGCGGTAAACCAGGACAATTGATTTATAAACAAACTGTTAATCAAATAGTTACAGACGAAATTTATGGATTTCAACGCTTCTATTTAGATACTCCTTTTGTGCATTCGGGAACCATTTTTACAGGCTATCAAACTTACAAAAATAAGTTTCTCAATATAGGTTTTGACCAAAATAATTCGGCAGCGGGCTATTATTTTGTGCAAAAAAACGGCGGTACTTGGTTGGATGACTATAATTTCTCCAATGGCACACCTATGATTAGATTGGTGGTTGGAAAAACAATTGAACACACTGATATTCAAGTTGTTAAAGATAATGAAAAGCCCGATTTTGTACTTTATCCTAATCCTGCCAACGATAGATTGTACATAACAACTACTGACCAATGCGATGTAAATAATTGGAAAATAAGCATTTACAACATTACAGGACAAACAGTATTAGAAAGTGATTATGAACAACAAATATCTGTAAGTCATTTATCTTCAGGATTTTACATCTTAAAATTAACCTATCCGCAAAACGGACAAAGTGTGTTCAAAAAGTTTGTAATTCAATAATGAGTTTATTCTTTTTTTCGCCTCAAAATCAAACAAATATAAGCCGTTTGGGGAAATGGGGCGGCTTGGCTTATATACTGCTTTTTGGCGGTGTATGCTTGCTCGTTTTTTCCCCTTTGACAAAAATATTAACAAAATTTTTATTTGAAAACCCACAAAGTGCTGATAGTCTGAAATTTAGCAATGCGATACTACAAATTTTCATCACTGCAACGACTGTTTTAGGAGTCGGTTTTTTCATCTGTAAAAATCGTCCTTTGCACTACTTACCGCTCAAAAAAAGCATCTATCCGAGAGATTTTTTTATGATATTGATTTTTGCATTTTTAAGCCTTCCGTTTGTCAATTTTGTTGCTGATTGGAATCAATCTTTGCATTTGCCAACTCTATTTTCAAATTTGGAAACGTGGATAAGAGAAACCGAAAGCCAATTAGCCGCCACGACTGAATTGCTATTGCAAGGAAAAACATTTAATATACTCATAATCAACTTATTAGCAATTGCACTTATTCCTGCACTTTGTGAAGAGTTTTTTTTCAGAGGATTATTGCAACAATGGGCTGTTTTTGCATTGGGAAATAAAATAGTAGGTGTTTTATTTACTGCTTTCATTTTCAGTGCAATACATTTACAATTTTTAGGGTTTTTCCCACGTTTTTTGCTGGGGATTTATTTGGGTTATTTAACTATCAAAAGTGGCACATTATGGAGTGCAGTTTTGGCACATTTTATCAACAATGCCATTATTGTTGTGGCTGCATTTCTTTATCATAATCACATTATTTGTATTGATTATCACACTGTTGGCAATTTTTCCAATAATATCACCATAATCATTGCAAGTGCCTTCCTTTCTTTCCTTTTATTGTTTTGGTATCATAAAAGATATAAATTCCCCCCTAAATTTCCTCATAGGGACTTTTGAAAAAGGACGCAGGGCGAAGCAGAAATTTACGATTTTGAGATTTACGATTGTAGATTTTTCTATTTTTTTTTGCATTTTGGGGATAAAAACCGTCCTAAAAATTGTGCCTCCCCCTCCACCGTCATTGCGAATCCCCTTGTCGAACTATGATTTTCGTATGATTGATGTGATTATTATGATTTTAAAATTGTCTGAACCACTGATTTTAGTATGATTTTTTTGATTTGTGAGATTATTTTTATCCTGTTAATCATTCCAAATCAAAGTTCAGACAAGGGGGGTGCAAAAATGAAAAAATCTCTCCACTCTCAAAAAAAAAGTTTTTTTTATTTTTAATTGATAAAAAAGTGTATCTTTGCAAAATATATTTTATTTAAATTTTTAACTTAATTTTTTTTATACAATGACAGATAAAATAACGGTCTTAAGAGACAAAGCCGCAGTTAGATGGACTGCGTTAGTATTTTTAGCATTTGCTATGTTTTGTTCGTATATCTTCATGGATATACTGTCGCCGATTAAAGATTTGATGCAATCAACGCGTGGGTGGAGTTCCACTGCGTTCGGCACTATGCAAGGGTCGGAAACGTTTTTGAATGTTTTCATTTTCTTTCTGATATTTGCAGGCATTATTTTAGATAAAATGGGTGTGCGATTTACGGCTATTTTATCAGGTGCTGTAATGCTCATAGGTGCTTGTATTAAATGGTATGCAGTATCTGAATCTTTTATAGGCAGTGGCCTGGAAGGATGGTTTACCACACATCTAAACTACATTCCCGTCTTTCAGGAGTTAGGTATATCGCCTTTTTATGAGGGCATGCCAGCGTCTGCAAAAGTGGCATCTGTTGGTTTTATGATTTTTGGCTGTGGAGTTGAAATGGCAGGTATTACTGTTTCACGCGGTATAGTCAAATGGTTTAAAGGCAGAGAGATGGCGTTGGCAATGGGCTCTGAAATGGCATTGGCACGTTTGGGCGTGGCTACTTGCATGATTTTCTCACCATTGATTGCTAAATGGGGGGCTGACGAAGCAAGTGCAACATTTTTGCAAGATGTTAACGTAGCCAATTCAGTCGCTTTTGGGGTAATATTATTAATGATAGCGTTGATAATGTTTATCATCTATTTCTTTATGGACAAAAAATTGGATGCACAAACAGGTGAAGCCGAAGAAAAAGATGACCCATTTAGAATCAAAGACCTCGGCGGGATACTTTCCAGTTGGGGATTCTGGTTAGTGGCTTTACTTTGCGTGCTGTATTATTCGGCAATTTTTCCATTTCAAAAGTATGCAGTAAATATGCTGCAATGCAATTTAACCTTAACACCGCCCGAAACCACTTCATTTTGGGCATCTAACACGGTTACATTTATACAATATGGCATCATGCTGTTTGTAGCCGCATTTTCATTTATCAGCAATTTCCGCAAAGGCGTGCAAAAATATGTCTTTTTAGGTATTGCTGTTGTTGCGTTGATTGTGTATTGTTACATGGGTTATATGCGACAGTCGGCAGCGGCTATTTTTGCCGTATTTCCATTATTAGCCGTAGGAATTACGCCTATTTTGGGTAAATATGTTGACACCAAAGGCAAAGCGGCATCTATGTTAATGATAGGGTCTATCTTATTGATTGTCTGTCATTTAACGTTTGCATTTTTATTGCCGTTGTGTCAAGGCAGTGCGATTGGAGGAGTTATTTTAGCATATATAACCATTTTGGTATTGGGAGCATCATTTTCATTGGTGCCTGCAAGTTTGTGGCCCAGCGTTCCCAAATTGGTAGACCAAAAAGTTATCGGCTCTGCTTATGCGTTGATATTCTGGATACAAAATATCGGTTTATGGCTATTCCCGCTTTTGATTGGTAAAATTTTGGATAAAACAAATCCGCAAGTAGTTTCCGATTTAAACGCAGGCATTATTACCGCCGAAGAAGCAGCAACTTCTTATAATTACACTGTTCCACTTTTGATGTTGGCATTGCTTGGCGTGGCGGCATTGATTTTGGGAATTGTTCTCAAAGGAGTTGATAAAAAGAAAAAATTAGGTTTGGAATTGCCTAACATTAAAAGTTAGTTACAATTTCAAATTAAAAACAACGCGGGCTGTTTTAATAAAAATATTTGTTGAAACAGCCTTTTTTGTCCACTTTAACAGGAAAATTTTATGAAATCAAAAATATAAAGCCTGAAAACCAAGATTTTGTTTTTAATTGAAAAAATTGTGGATCTTTGTAAATCAATATTTTTAATGTCAAAAATATCAAAATATCAATATTTTTAATATGAGACGAAAAATAGAAGATACATTGCAAGCATGGAAAAAGCAAGATAAACCGCTCCCGTTGATGATTTTGGGCGCAAGACAGACTGGTAAAACGAATTTTGTAAAAAGAATTTTCAAAATGTTATTTCTCAAAAGAATTTTGGCTTTGAAAATAATATAAAATCAGTTCCTTTATATGCGACATTTTGTATCAATAAAAAAAAACTTTCAATTTTTTAACTTTCAACTTTCAACTCAAAAATTTGTGTATCTTTGTAAAACAGAAAAATTGTAGTCAATATTTTTTTATAAAACGTTTAAAAACAAAAAGGTAATAATATAATGAAATTTATAGTACCCAGTCAAATACTTAGTAAGAACTTACAGTTGGTAAGTGGAATTATTAGTACAGGCAGTCCTGTACCGATTACAGAATGTGTGTTGTTTGAACTCAAAGATAAACAACTTACATTGACCGCAACAGATTTGGAAACGACCATGGTAACAAGTTTGGAAGTTTCTGATGCTGACGGCGATATTAACATTGCTATACCTGCAAAAATTCTTTTAGATACATTGAAAGAATTGTCAGACGTGCCTGTCAATTTTGAGATAGAAGAGAATTTGAGTATAGAAATTACGGCAGAAGATGCTAATTTCCGATTGGTTGGTGCGCCGGCGGACGAGTTCCCCGAAAAACCGACAATGGAAGAAAAAGAGGGCAGTGTATCTTTTGAAGTAGATGCAAAAATACTCTCTAACGGCATTAACAAAACCATTTTTGCAGCAGCGCAGCAAGATATACGTCCTGTTATGTCAGGTGTTTATTGTCTTGTACAGCCTGAAAGCCTTACTTTTGTGGCAACAGATGCGCATCGTTTGGTTCGTTTTGTAGATAAAACAACGCAAACCGGAATAGATGCTTCATTTATTTTGCCCAAAAAGCCGTTAAGTTTGCTCAAAAATTATTTTTCATCTGTTGATGACAAAGTAAAAATATCTTATGACGGCACAAAAATGGTAGGATTTACGTATGATAAATTGCAGGTAATCACCAAGTTAATTGAAGGTAAATATCCTAATTATGAGGCAGTTATTCCACGTGAAAATCACAATATTTTGAAAGTGGAAAGATTGTTGTTCATGAAAAAAATGCGTACCATTTTGCCTTACGGTAATTACGACAAACACTCAAGTCGCTCAATGGGGATGCAAATTAAATCGGATGTTTTGCAATTGACCGCCCAAGATGACTTTGACCACAAAGCAGAAATCACAATGCCTTGTATTTTTGAGGGACAATTTAATGCACCCCAAAAAGAAACCCAAGACGGAGACGCCGGTTTTGATGCATCAGCAGAAACAGCCGAAGATACTGTATTTAAAATTGGATTTGACCCCAAATTTTTACAGGATATGTTAGGCGTTTTGGATACGGAAGAGGTTATTTTGGAGTTAAAAGATGCCAATACAGCCGGATTGATATATCCGCTTGCTGACGGAGAAAGAGACGACCAAATTTTAATGTTGTTAATGCCTGTAATGATTTAATGGCGACAAGTAAATTGCGAGCAAATTTTATATCTGCTTTCAATATATCCTGTTTTCAATGACAACAGATACTTATCGTACACAAGGCTTGCGTAAGCAAATGGTAAAAGATTTGCTTACGCAGGGCATTCAGCAGGAGGCTGTGTTAAAAGCAATGTCTGAGGTTCCAAGGCATTTGTTTATCTCTAAGGCACTCATTGAGCATGCGTACAAAGATATTCCATTGCCGATAGATTGTCAGCAAACAATTTCACAGCCTTACACGGTGGCGGCTCAAACACAGTTATTGGAAGTGTCTAAAAATCAGCGTATTTTAGAAATTGGAACAGGTAGTGGTTATCAAGCAGCCGTTCTAAAAAAAATGGGAGCGGCTGTGTACACCATTGAGCGTCATCTTTCTCTATATCAGGCTGCTAAAAAGCGTTTTGAGGAGCTCAAATTAGCCATCGCCTCTAAATATGGAGACGGCTATAAAGGCTGGGCAGAATTTGCCCCCTTCAATGCTATATTGATTACTTGTGCGGTGGAAGAAGTGCCGCAAAATTTGCTTTCTCAATTAGCCGTTGGAGGTGTAATGGTTTTGCCGTTAGGAGAGCCTGATAAAGACCAAATTATGACAAAAATTATCAAAATATCAGATAATGAATTTACAACGCAATCGCATGGAAATTACAGATTTGTACCTATGCTTAAAGCAACAGATACAACAAAAAAATGATTTTTTTTATTATTGTAAAATACTGCAAAAATGAAAACAGAATACAAAAAAATGTTTGGGGATATACCACAAAAAGATTGGGATGACTGGAAATGGCAAGTCAAAAATCGCATTGAAACGTTAGAACAATTGAAAAAATATGTATCCCTCACAGCGCAAGAAGAAGAAGGGGTAAATGAATCATTGAAAAGGTTTAGAATGGCAATAACGCCTTATTATTTGAGTCTTATTGACACCACTAATCCGCATTGTCCTATTCGCAAGCAAGCCATTCCGACAGAATTGGAAACGCATACTACCGCCGCCGATTTGGAAGACCCTTTGCACGAAGATGAAGACTCGCCTGTTCCGGGGCTAACACATAGATACCCCGATAGGGTTTTGTTTTTGATTACAGACCAATGTTCTATGTATTGTCGGCATTGTACGCGGCGTCGTTTTGCAGGTCAAACGGATAATGCAGCCCCACAAGACAATATTGAAAAAGCGATTGAATATATTGCCAAAATGCCACAAGTGAGAGATGTTGTGCTTTCGGGTGGCGATGCGTTGATGATTTATGATGAGCAATTAGAGTATATCATTCAACGTTTGCGGGCGATACCTCATGTGGAAATTATACGTATAGGAACACGAACGCCTGTGGTTTGTCCGCAACGAATTACGGATAATTTGGTTAATATGCTCAAAAAATATCATCCTATTTGGGTAAATACGCATTTCAATCATTCTCAGGAGATTACGGCAGAAGCAATTGCGGCATGTGCTAAAATGGCAGATGCAGGTATTCCGTTGGGAAATCAATCTGTTTTGTTAAGAGGTGTCAATGATTGCACGCATGTAATGAAAAAATTGGTGCATGATTTGGTCAAAATTCGCGTGAGACCTTATTATATTTATCAATGTGATTTATCGATGGGCTTGGAACATTTTCGCACACCTGTTTCCAAAGGGATTGAAATTATTGAGAATTTACGCGGGCATACTTCCGGTTTTGCCGTGCCTACATTTGTGGTAGATGCACCCGGCGGAGGCGGCAAAACACCTGTAATGCCCAATTATGTACTTTCTCAATCCCCCAACCGCGTCATTTTGAGAAATTTTGAAGGTGTAATTACAACTTACACAGAACCAACAAATTATATAGATAAATGCCATTGTCCCGATTGTGCTAAAACAGCCCAAGAAGGCATAGCAAGTTTGCTCAATGGTGATGTTTTATCTATCGAACCTGCTAATTTAACAAGAAAAATACGGAATAAAAAAGAGTAAAAATTGTACTCTCTTTTTGGGCAAGGCATGCCTTGCCCCTACAACAAAAAAACTCTTAATTTTTAATTTTTAATTTTTAATTGATAAAAAGGTGTATCTTTGTAAATCATTAAATCATTTTTATTAGAATATATTTAAAGAAATAGAGAAGAATATGGCTATATTAAAACCGTTTAAGGGGTTAAGACCTCCCAAAGAAATTGTTAAAGAAGTGGCATCGCGTCCGTATGACGTTTTAAATTCGCAAGAAGCGAGAGCAGAAGCAGCGGGAAATCCAAAATCATTGCTCCACATCACAAAGGCTGAAATTGATTTGCCGATAGGAATTGATGAGCATTCTGAGGCTGTGTATGATAAAGTAGTTGAAAACTTTAAAGCCTTTCAAAAAAATGGTTGGTTGGTGCAGGATACAGAAGAAAAATTCTATGTTTATGCCCAAACGATGGACGGCAGGACTCAATACGGCATCATGGGTTGCACGCATATTGAGGATTATTTTAACAATATTATCAAAAAACACGAACTTACTCGCAAAGATAAGGAAGAAGACCGCATGATTCATGTGCGGATTACTAACGCCAATGTAGAGCCTGTATTTTTTGCGTATCCTGCTCATAAAGAGATAGATACGATAGTTGAAAAAGTAACAAAAGAGCAGCCGATATATGATTTTACGGCAGATGATGGTTTTGGGCATCATTTTTGGATTATCAACGACAAAGATACTATTGCTCGTATTTCGCAGATTTTCAAAGAAGAAATACCTTATCTTTATGTTGCTGACGGGCATCATCGCACCGCCGCAGCCGCTTTAGTTGGTGCTGAAAAAAAGAAAAATAATCCTAACCACACAGGAAATGAAGAGTATAACTATTTTATGGCTGTGCTTTTCCCTGATAATCAATTGAAAATCATTGATTATAACCGCGTTGTAAAAAATCTAAACGGCATGAGCAAAGAGCAATTTTTAGATAAATTGTCTCAATCTTTTGTAGTAGAAAAAATGGGAACAGAAATTTATCAACCGTCTAAATTGCACGAATTTAGCCTCTATATTGATAACAATTGGTACAAATTGACCGCAAAAGAAGGCACTTTTGATGACAACGACCCGATTGGTGTTTTAGATGTTACAATTTTGTCCAATTTAGTGCTTGATAAACTGCTTGGAATTAAGGATTTACGCACATCAAAAGATATTGATTTTGTAGGGGGAATACGCGGTTTAGGAGAACTCAAACGCAGAGTTGATAGCGGTGAAATGGCTGCTGCATTTGCACTTTATCCCGTGTCTATGAAACAATTGATAGATATTGCCGATACAGGCAACATTATGCCTCCAAAAACAACTTGGTTTGAGCCTAAATTACGTTCCGGCTTGGCAGTGCATGTTTTAGAATAAAAAGCACTTCCGCAATCAAGAGAAAGCATTAGTTATAAGGATTTTTAATTGATTAATGTAATTTATTTAGGGCTGACAATTCGTTAGCCCTAACTTTTTGAATTGAAAGTAGGTATTTTCTCATTATCAGATGTTAATCAAAGAACACATTATGTTCAACCGGCAGGGAGGTCATTTTTACAATAATATCAAAAAATTGACGTTAACAATAAAAACAAGAAATATATGATGATAGAGAATAGAAAGCATTATTACGCTGAAAATCAAAGGATTGCGAGTAAGGTGGGGAGTGGGTATGGCAATAAGGACAGTATCGACAGAAACGATACAAACGACAGAAACGATACTAAATTCCATACTATGCTCGCGGCTTTGCTGGGTGTTACTATTCCTGCGGAGGATAGTTTGCAGGTTGATTTTTCTGGTGATAAAATTGACCATTTAAATGGTGGTGGCGGTAGAGAAGATTTGGTATATTACTACACCGGCAATCACTTGAGTAGCACGCAGTTAGTAACAGATGGGACAGGTGTGGCTATACAGCAAGTAGAATATGCACCTTTTGGAGAAGTTGTGAATGAATATAACATTGATTGGAGTAACGGACAAGTGCCTGATTTTAAGTTTAATGCCAAAGAATTGGATGAAGAAAATGGTATGTATTATTTTGAGGCGAGGTATCATGCACCACCAAGTTTTATAAGTAGAGATGTTCTTTTTGAAGAAAAGCCGTGGATGAGTCCGTATGTGTATTGTTCTAACTCGCCTTTGACACG
>JAISTU010000160.1 GCA_031272415.1 Bacteroidales bacterium
AACATTTTCATGTCAATCGCGTTGTCTTTGTAATATTTGGGCATTTCGTATTGAGAAAATTGCTCTTCTGTCTCCAAAATTCGTTGCTGGTCAAAATTTAATGCCCTGATTATCACCTCTCCATAAATCGGGTTGGCAGGCTCTATCACTTTTTTATTCTCCCGAATTAACCCCAAATCTTTGACATAATTAAAATCGTCAGACATTCTTTCAATGTCGCCACTTTCTCCCAAAATCATCGGTTCAACAATCTTTTTCACCCTTTCATCTTTAAGTTTGTCCAAAAGTTGGTCAATATGCACATCTCGCCTTAATATGATTGTATTTATCGCTGTTTCAATCATTTGTGGGGTAATTGTAATAGAAAAATCTTTCTTCAATTGTTTTTCAACCACTTCCCTTGCTATGGCATTGACTAACCAAGGTTGCCCTTGTGTTTGTTCAAAAGCAAGTTCTACTGCTGACTTTTCAAAAACTTGCCCCGTTGCCGTAGTGTGTTGATTATAAAGTTGATATACTTCTTCTTTGGTAAAATTACGGAGCGTTAAAGATTCTGTAATGATATTAAAAGGGCTTGCTGTGCCGAGTGTTTCTTGATTTGCCCTGATTTTTGCCTTATAATCGCGAATATTTCGCATCCCTACCAACGCAATAGATACAGGGAAAGGAATACTTGTCCGATTTACATAGCCATTGCGTAGTTGACGTAAAAATGAAATCAAAGTGTTTTCGCTCATGCAATCTGCCTCGTCAAAAAATAATACAAGCGGTCTATCCAACCCAACGCAATAATCCGTAATTGCGGTTCTAATTTGATTAGAAATATCCACTCCTTCCATATTCTTCGCAAAATTCAGTCTATCAGGCAGTTGTGAAAAACGAATATCCGTTTTCAGGCAATTCAAAATGGCAGGAATGCCTTGTTCGGGATCGGGAAACGGTTGCACATTTTCCAACGAACAATACAAAGCATAATATTGCCCTTCTGCGTTTAATTTGTCTCTCAAATTCAGCAAAAGGGTTGTTTGTCCCACTTGCCGAGCCGCATGAATGACAAAATATTGCTTAGAATCAATTAAATCCGCCAACTCATTGTGCAACCGCTCTGTTGCATCTATCATATAATGTTCGTCCTCCATGCAAGGACCTGCTATGTTAAATTTTCGCATAATGTTTTACTTTTTTTATATAACGCAAAAATGTACAAATTATTGTGTTAATAAAAATTAAAAACCTTTTTTTCAGAGTGAAGAGATTTTTTTTGCATTTTTGGATAAAAACGTTCTAAAATTGGATAAAAAGAATCAATTTTTCATTCTCCATTTTCAATTAAAAAGAACTCCCATAGAAAAGTCGAAAAATTGACCCCTATTTTTTTCACTTTTTTTGGCATTTTGGCAAAATCGTTGCAAAATCAGGAGAAAATTTTGTCTTTTTTTCACCCCCAAACTGCCGTTTTTTGCATTTTTGGGCTCCAATTTGAAAAAAATTATCCTTGATAATCAATGAATTATAAAAATTTTGCATTTTTTTTTCAAAAAATGAGTTTTGTATTGTTTTTTTTTGTATCTTTGCATATTATAAAAAATTAAAAATTATTAACTAAAAATTAAAATTCGTAGAGAAATGAAGAAATTATTAATGTCAGTAGCTGCATTGGCAGCAGTAGTAGTATTAAACAGTTGCGGAGATGGTAAAGTTCCAACAATTACTTTACCAACAGATGCGTCAAAACCTGTATTTGATTTAGGTGATGTAGAGGCTGCTTTGGAAGATGTCAAAATCAAGGATGCAACAAAAGATACCATTATTGAAGGTATCGATTATGTTGGCGACCAAGAGTTGATTTACAAAGCAAGTAACGAAAGCGGTACGGCAAAAGAACTTCGGGCTGCTATCGTTAAGGTGGACAAATTGTTGGGAAATTACACCGCAAATTACACCGGACCAACAGCAGAAAAACCTAGTGGCAATCCAGAGGCTGTCTTGATTCAAGGAGAGTACATCAAATTGAACATAAAAAATTTGGACGAAAACAGTGTTATTACGGCTGTAGGAGATGGCACCGATGAATTGAAAATTACAGACAATACATTCGATGCTGGGCTGGATTATGAGTACCATGTTAGTGGTACCATTAAATACGCTCCCGTTGATGCAACCAAAAAGAAGTATGAGTTTCTGACAGGAAAGTTGGATTATACTTATCCCAACCATCCTGAACTCAATGGCTCGACAACTATCACTTTTTCAAAGTTGTAGTAGTTTGTAAGAAAAATTAGTAAAAAATCAAGAGGCTGTTTAAAACGCAGTCTCTTTTTTATTTTAAAAGTAGAAAATGTTGTTAAATTGGTTGAGAAATGCACGTTGGGTGGCGTTGCCACAGAGTTTTTTACCTGCATTGGTGGCGTTTTCTTTCGCATATAAGGCTGAAAATGCGGACTTTTCGTGGGGATTGGGCGTGTTGGCAATAGTAGGGGTGTTGTTGTTGCATTTGGGAATGAATTTGTTTGATGATTTTTTTGACTACAAGCACAAAGAGCCTGCTTTTCGCAAGCAAATGGCTGCACAAGGAGTAAAATCCCGCATAGGCAAATGTTCTTATCTCCAAAGTGAAGGCGGTACGGCATCGGTGAAACAATTGTTATGGGTAGCAATTTTGTTTTGTTTAGTGGCTGCCGTGATTGGATTTATTATATTGATTTACAGAGGATTACCAATATTTTATATAGCAATGGCGGCTGTGTTGTTGGGTTTGTTTTATTCTGCACCGCCTTTTCGGTTGAGTTATCATGGTTTGGGCGAGTTGACGGTAGGATTTATCTTTGGACCATTGGCTATGGTGGGCGTTTGCTATTCCACTTGCGGTACAATACCGGAAGGATTTTATATACTTTCTTTGGCGGCGGGTTTGTTGGTGGCAAATGTGTTATTTACGCACTCTGTTTTGGACTTGCCGACAGATAAATTTGCGGGTAAAAAAACATTAGCCGTTTGTGCCAAAAATGCCCGATTGAATTTGGGAATTTCTTTTTTGATGAACTTTTTACCCATTTGTATTATATTGATTTCCATATTATTACGCTATTTGAGTGGATGGTATTGCATTATTTTGATTTTGTTGCCGTTTCCGATTTATTTATTTTATACGTTGTGTTGGTTTGCCAAAGAGCCTCAAAAAGTGTTTGAATATCGCTTTTGGATGGGTCATTTTCCACGTTGGAGAGTCATCAAAGAGGCACAATTGGACTGGTTTATGTTGCGGTGGTTTTTAAGTCGCAATTATATGTTATTTTTTTGTCTGATATTGATTTTGTTAAATTTTATTATTTAATTGATAATGAGTAAATTAAGCCATTTAATATATTTATTTTTTTGGTTTGTTCGGGCTAAATTTTTAGGTAGAAAAGCCCCCTTGCAAACGATATTATTTATCAGCGACGAATGTAATTTACGCTGTCGGCATTGCCATGTTTACAATGACACACCACATATCAAAACATACTCTCAAATTGAGGCTGATTTGCGATATTCTTATCAATTGGGGGCAAGATTTGTGGATTTTGAGGGCGGAGAGCCTTTTTTATGGTCAGATGGCAATTTTACGGTCAATGATTTGTGTATTTTGGCAAAATCGATAGGTTTTTTTTCTACCACCATAACTACAAACGCTCAAATGCCGTTTTCGCATTGCAAAGCCGACTCTATATGGGTGAGCATGGACGGTTTGGAAGAATTTCATGAAACAATCAGAGGTAAAGGAACTTTTGAAAAATTATTGGAAAATTTAAACGCTTGCGACCACCCGCATGTAAGTATTAACATGGTTATCAATAAATTAAATTATACAAATGTAGAACAAACCATACATTTTGCAAAGAATCATCCTCATATTGAGAAAATTTCTCTCAATTTTCATACTCCTTATCACGGGACAGAGGATTTATTTATTGACGATTGGAATTTACGGGCACAAATTATTGACAAAATTATTTCTCTCAAAAAAAGTGGCTTTCCTGTAATGAACTCTATTTCAGGACTTAAACTGATGAAAACCAATCAATTCAAAAAACAATGTTGGGTAAGTAATTTTATTCTCAGTGACGGCAGTCGTTATAAAGAGTGTCCGGGAAAAACGGCTAATATTTGCGATAAATGTGGCTATTGCATGGCAGGTGAAATGCACAGCGTTTTTGCGTTTAAACCCGATACTCTCAAAGCCGGTTTTGCACTCAGAGGTTAAAAAAATGCCAAAAAATCACCCATATTAGGGATAAAATGCCAAAAAATCACAAAAAAATAGGATGTTTTTATACGAAAAAATATGCTATCTTTGCAATTAGTTAAAAATTAATTTTAGTTATATAAAAAAAACACCAAAAACTATGTTAAAAAAACAAAAGAGAATCGTATTGTATTCATTATCAATGCTTTCAGTGGTGCTATTGGGGTGTGAAAAGCCCAAAGAAGTAGAAGAGTTAAAAGAAAGCAAAACATTGACCGTTGATGCTACTGCATACGACAAATGGGTTTATGTATCCTTCAAAGACGCCAAAACGGTAGAAATTACCGATTATCAAAACGACCTTTCGTGGGATATGGCTCTGCATCGTTACGACGTACGCTTAAACGGCGGTCTATCGGGCAAAGGAAAAGGAGCGGCTTTGGAAACTTCTTACACGGAATTGTCTGCTTTGACAGAAATTCCTGCTGCCGGCTACACAACAGATGTCATGGACAGCATTATGTTGGCTATGCCTCCGGTGTATGACGCCCAGCCTTTCAACAAAGAAGCGTCCAAATGGATGAGTTTCGACCTATCTATTATGCCGCCCGTTTACCAAATGAGCGACAAAGTATTTGTGTTCAAAACAGCAGAAGGCAAACATGTCAAAATTAAATTTATTGACTACATCAATGCCGAAAACATCAAAGGACACATCAAATTTACTTATGTTTTCATGGATTAGTTGCTAAATTTGTCCACGAGACAAAAGTTAAAAGGCAAGTTGTAAATTTCTACCAACTTGCCTTTTTTAATTTCATAACGCAACAGGCGAGAGCAACTTTTTATCATTTTCTGTTTGATATTTTTGCTCTTCTTGGGCAAGGAAATCCCGCATTTGCTGCAATAATTCGATAGAACTTTTTGTGAAAGAAAAATGATGCTGTTGAAAAAAATATTGCTCCTTATCAGGGTAAAATTGTGCTAAAAATTGGTTAAGAATTTCTTCCTTATTTTGTTGATATTGTTGATGTTGCGAGCGTAAAAATTGAAAAATTCTCAACGCATCCGCCTTGCAATGAAAAGCCTTTTCAAAAGCGGACAAAGTTTTGAAATTTTTACGCAAAGGAGACCATAAATCATGGGGAGAAAAAATTGTTTTTAAAAATGTAATAAATTCATTATCAATATTTTGCGTAAAAATAGTGGGGATCTGTGCATACGTTTGTAAAATGCAATCAAAATCTGTATGAGAAAAGAGCGGATAATGTTCGTTGGACAGTTTATTTAATTCATTTTCAATGTATTTACCCGTTCCAAAAGGAGTTCTATCGGATGAGCGTGAAGAAGGATATACCTTTAATTCATTGAATAACAATATTTTACCATGTTTTCTCAATTTTTGCAAAAAGTAAAAATCTTCACCCGAAGGCTGTGTTGTAAAGCCGTTAATGTTACGCAAGGCTTTTATTTTGCACACAATTGCAGCCCCCAAAGCCGTAAAAGCATAAGGACTTTGAATCCGCAACAAATTGAGATTGTAGTAGCGAAGGTAGATTTCATAATTCAAAATGGCTCTGTTAATTACTTGATTATCAGAGAATTGATGTAGATAAGGTACGGCTATTCCCACCGCAATGTTATGTAAAGCCAAATTATCGGCAACAGATTGACAATATTGCGGTTCAAATAGCGTATCACTGTCCATACTAATAAAAATATCATCATCGGTTGCAGATTGTAAAATGTTGTCTGTCAATGTTTTACGTGCTATTCCTACACCATGTTTTTTGTCTTTCCAACCCTCTCCTTTTGAGGATTTATCTATTATGTTGATATTCAACTGTTTATATTCTTTCAAATAAGAAATTGTTTTTGCATTATTGAGGCAAATATTTCTATTATTTTCCTGTTCCCAAAAGTTATTCGGCTGATTTACACATACATACACTTCTATTGGATACATACATTTTTGTTCTGCAATACATTTGAGTGTATGTGGCAAAAAATCCATTTCATTCATTGCCGGAATTGCGATATAAATTTTCATTTTAACGACTATTAAAATGCAAAGATACACTTTTTTTCAGAGTGTAGAGTGAAGAGTGTAGATTTTTTTGCATTTTTGAATAAAAACATTGTAAAAATGAAAAAAACATCTGAACACCGATTTTCATAAGATTTTCCTGATTACCAAGTCTTTTTGCACGCAGATAACACCAATTTCACGAATTTGCGCAGATTATTTTAAAAGAATTCTGACATATAGACAACAAGCAACGCAGTCAGCAATACGCTAAATGCCGCTACACAAAAGCGATTGATGATGTATTTCCATTCAGTCGCAAACATATCAACTTTGCTGCTACGATACAACATTCGCCGCGAAACGGTATCGTAGAAATGAATTTTGGATAACGCGCACAAAAGAAACCTGTCGTCAATGCCACTGCCCAAACGATGCCTACACCTATTTGCTGGTACATTAGCAGCGATTTACCACCAACATATAAATAAATCGTGAAGCCAATCAATGCTAAAAAAGAAATGATATTCTCCCAAATTTTGGGAATTGCGAAGTATTGCGGACCAATCGCCAACACGATGGTGTAAAATATTATCGCCGTTACCTTGCCTGATTCCCATTCACATTCCGCACATTTGCTGATGCCGAAAGGAATGAAAATCAGGACAAGAACGACGCCGGTTACCGTTTCGAGATTGGCAACCAACCACGATTTGAACATTAGCCTTGATACTTGACAAGGTCGTTCAAAACGGCAACTGCATCAGCAACCAAAACAGAGAGTTCCTCTTCGCTTTTTGGCTCGTATGCAAAATGCCCGTCTGCCGAATACCAGTGGCGTTTCTCCACATTGTCATATTCGCGGTTGGCAAAAGTGATGCCGCCGACTTCAAAACCCTCGTCCGATTTCAGTTGAGAAGCAAGATAAAGTGTCAGTTTACCGTCTTCGTTCCAGATTTCCAACCATTTGTCGTAGGGTTCAAACCAGTATTGAGCATACTTCTTGTCGCCATACTCGCAGTTTTTCACCTGCAATTTTTTGCCAAATTCGGCTTGTAATTCTTTGGTAATGATTTCCAAAGCATTTTTCTTAAAAAGTCCCATTATATTACTAAAATTATTTTTAAATCCTGCTCTTACCGCTTCACAGGTCTTGCGTTTATCTTCTAAAAATGCCGGATATTTCTTTAAAAATTCTTTATATGCATCCATCATTTCTTCATAAATCGTTTGCGAACCGCCCTCTATTTGCCAATAACTTGGATGATAAGAGTCAATGACAACTTTATTGAGTTCTTTTATGTAATAAATCCAATTATTTATTTTCTCATACTCA
>JAISTU010000009.1 GCA_031272415.1 Bacteroidales bacterium
AGGCGAGGCAAAAGGACGAATAGAAGGGAGAGCAGAAGGAAAAGTAGAAGGAAGAGTAGAAGGAAGAGTAGAAAGAGATGCCGAAATTGTCCTAAAAATGTGGCAAAAGTTGCAATCAATCGAAGAAATTCATGCTTTGACAGACATTCCGATGACTACAATTGCTGAAATTCTAAAACAAAATGGGATAAATAGAAATTAAAAAAATGGGAGTTCCTTATTCCATATTTTTTGATTGTGAAAAGGCAGGTATATTTAAAACTGATAGTGCAATTAGCATGGATATCATGTGAATTGCCTTACAAATCTACTCACGAGTAAGTATCATTTTACGAAAATTAAAACGATACGATTATAATAACCGTTTATTAGGCTATGCTATACAACGCCTTGCATTTGTAAATCTTCCCATGGAAAAGTGCGATGCGTAATGAAAATCAAAGTTTAGACATCACTCTTCACTTTCAATTTTTTACACATTAAATCGAATGTGCAAAATATCCCCGTCTTCTACCAAATAATTTTTCCCTTCAACGGACAATTTGCCTGCTTCTTTGACTTTTAATTCAGAGCCGGATTGCAAAAGGTCGGTATATTTTATAACTTCTGCACGAATAAATCCGCGTTCAAGGTCGCTATGAATAGCCCCTGCCGCCTGTACAACAGTCATTCCTTTGGTGATAGTCCATGCTCGATTTTCTTTGCCTCCGACTGTAAAAAATGAAATTAAATTCAAAGTACGATAGGCTGCACGCAAAAGTTTATTGACCCCCGGCTCTGTTAAGCCTTCCGATTCTAAAAACATTTGTCTGTCGTCAGGCTCCAATTCGGCTATATCAGCCTCCAATTTTCCTGCAATAACAAGTGCCTCTTGTCCGCTCTTTTTTAAGAAATCATTGACAGCCGCCGAAAAAGTATTGCCTAAATGCACAGATTTATCATCTACATTGCAGACATAAAGCGTTGGTTTGGCGGTCAAAAGGAGCATATCTTCCACTACTTTCTCCTCATTATCAGAGCGTTGCATTGTTCTAATATTTTGAAAATTTTCCAAATGTGCTTTGTAACGATTGAGAATTTCGAGTTGATTTTTTGCCTCTTTATCACCGACTCTTGCGGCTTTATCTACTTTTTGAATTTTTCGCTCAATCTGCTCTAAATCTTTGACTTGCAGTTCCAAATCCAAAGTTTCAATATCTCTTACGGGGTCAATACTGCCATCTACATGTGGCAAATTGGGGTCTTCAAAACAACGCAAAACATGTATCAGTGCATCACATTGCCGAATATCTGCCAAAAAAGCATTCCCAATTCCTTCGCCGGAGCAAGCCCCTTTGACCAAACCGGGGACATCGACAATTTCTACTGTTGCATACACTAATTTATCCGCTTTTACAATTTTGTCAATTTCGAGCAAACGCAAATCAGGCACTTCGCAAGTTCCAATATTGGATTTGGCGGAACTGAATGCAAAATTAGTAACTGCTGCCTTCGTGTTGGACATACAATTAAAAAGAGTGGTCTTGCCTGAATTGGTAAGCCCTACTATTCCACATTTTAATCCCATGATTTACAGATAGTTATACTAAATTATCAAATTATATGTATATTGACAGCCTCTACTGCTTGCACCTCCGGCACATGCTCTTTGACTGCTGCTTCTACACCGTATTTGAGTGTCATAAGAGCATGAGGACAACAGCCACAAGCCCCTTTGAGTTTTACTTTTACAATGTAGTCATCTGTAATTTCTACTAATTCCATGTCGCCTCCGTCTGCTAGCAAATGAAGTCTTATTAGATTTAAAACATCTTCTATTTTTTCTTTAATCGATTGATCCATAATGATTTATGTATATATTTAATGTTTAACAATGTTTTTTTTATCTGCTTTTTTTTAGCATTTTTTTTAATGTTTTACAAAATTACATTTTTTTTCCGAAAAAAGTGTAATTTTGCAAAACTCATA
This sequence comes from Bacteroidales bacterium, assembly GCA_031272415.1. Taxonomy (GTDB): domain Bacteria; phylum Bacteroidota; class Bacteroidia; order Bacteroidales; family WCHB1-69; genus JAISTU01. Next base: position 1,969 of record JAISTU010000009.1, read on the forward strand.
ATTTTTATTTTTATTTCATAAAAACATTGTTTTTAGTTATTTGGGTCCCGTAGCTCAATTGTATAGAGCATCTGACTTCGGATCAGACGGTTGCAGGTTAGAATCCTGCCGGGATCACTTATTATATTATTGTAAAAAAAAATATAGATTTGAAATGAAAAAGTTCATTATCAGTATTATAGGTATGATTTTAGGGCAAATGTGGGCTTTTGCAGCACATGTGCCTGTACAAAAAGCACAACTTGTGGGCGGAAATTTTCTCTCCCAACAAAGTTCTTTTAATGGTGTTTTACCCGTTGAATTAAATTTGCAATTGGTTTATACAGAAGGAGTTACAGACAATCAACATAAATCAGGTAACGAAGGTATAACCTATTTTTATGTCTTTAATGCCACAGGAGATGGATTTGTTATTGTGGCGGGAGACGACCGTGTTTTGCCGATTTTGGGGTATTCGGATAAAGGTAATTTTGGGGCTGAAAATATTCCTGATAATTGTAAAAAATGGTTGGAAAATTATAAATCTCAAATTCGTTATGTTGTTGAAAATGAGATACTTGCAACAGAAGAAATTGAGCAACAATGGGCTGATTTTTACAATAATGTATCGCAAAAGACACAAAAAGCAGCCGTATCTCCTTTGCTTTCTACAACATGGGATCAATCGCCCTATTATAACCAATTATGTCCCTCCAACACCGTTACCGGCTGTGTGGCAACGGCTATGGCGCAGGTGATGAAATATTGGAACTATCCAACGCAAGGAACAGGTTATCACTCTTATAATCACTCTACTTACGGCACTTTATCCGCCAATTTTGCCTCCACAACTTACAATTGGTCATCCATGCCCAATCAATTGACATCTTCGAGTTCAAGTACGCAAAAAACAGCCGTTGCAACATTGATGTATCATTGCGGTGTAAGTGTAGACATGGACTACAATACAGCCGCCAACGGAGGCAGCGGAGCATACGTAATCATCAGTACCGCACACCCGCAAGACAATACGGAATATGCTTTAAAAACCTATTTTGGCTATAAAAACACCCTGCAAGGCAAAACAAGAAGTAGTTATACGGACGCTAATTGGAAAACTTTGTTAAAAACCGAACTCAATGCAGGACGTCCTATCATTTATGCAGGTTTTGGGACAGCAGGAGGTCATTGTTTTGTTTGCGATGGCTATAATGAAAGTGATTATTTTCATTTTAATTGGGGCTGGGGTGGCTCTTCGGACGGTTATTTTCAAATAAATGCACTCAATCCGGGCAGTTTAGGCACCGGCGGTGGTGCAGGCGGTTTCAATAGCGGACAACAGGCTATTATAGGTGTAGAGCCTGCCAGTGGCGGAGGCAACAACAATACAACGGATATTCGGCTCTATTCGGCTATTACGCCTACTACTTTGAATGTTCCATTTTACAGTTCATTCAGCATAACGGCATCTATTGGAAATTTTGGCTCAACAGCATTTTCGGGCAGTTTTGCAGCCGCTATTTTTGACCAAAATAATACTTTTATTGATTTTGTAGAAACTAAAAGCGTTTCGTTAAGTTCGTCCTATTATAATACATATACCTTCTCCAATTCAGGAACCCCCGCATTAGTGCCGGGAACTTATACTATTGTATTGTTTTACAAAACATCTTCGGGCGAATGGACACAAATTGGTAACGGAAATTATTCTAATGCAAGAATAATGACCGTTTATTATTATGCTGATATTGAGGTCTATTCTAATTTTTTAATCAGTACAGGCTCTACATTGACACATGGACAAAGTGCAACTATCAGTATTAACTTTGCCAACACAGGTTCAAGTACTTATGTTGGAAAATATGGGGTTGCGTTGCTCGATATGGAGGGCAAAATAAAGCAAACTATTGCCGAAGTTTCAACAGGCAGTACAGGTTTGGCATCCGGTAAAACGTATCAAAATCCTGTTACTTTTTCTACTTCCAATGTTTCCGTTGAGCCGGGGACATATCTTTTGGCGGCACTGTATTATTCAGGTACTTCTTGGTACTATGCAGGCTCGTATTATTATCAAAATCCTGTATATATTACGGTGGTGGCACCGTCCATTGTTGCCGACCAATATGAGACAAATAACACTGTCAGTCAAGCATATACGTTCTCAAATACATTTAGCGGAAATGCCAAAACGATAAACACAAGCGGTGCAAATTTCCACACAGGAACGGATATAGATTATTATAAAATTGTGTTACCAACGGGCTATAATTACACACTCACAGCCCGTTTGCATGATGCCTACAACAGCGGTGATGGGCAAACATATACCGTTGATGCTTTGTTTTCTTACTCCACCAACGGCGGTAGTACGTGGTCGGAAACTTATGACGACATCATGTCCGGCAGCATAAAACTCAACGGAGGCGGTACAATTTATTTTAAAGTAGCACCCTATTTTTCCGGCAATACAGGTACATATTCACTCAATATCAATATCACAAGAGCCTCTACAAATGATATACAATTGATTGAAAATGAAAATGTTATCTCTCTTTATCCCAATCCCGCATCTTCTGAATTAAAAATTAAAAATTATCAATTAAAAGATGGTGAAAATGTGGAGATTATAGATATTTTAGGACGTGTTCAACAATCAAAAATCATCAATCAACAATCTGAAATCATTCTGGATGTTTCACATTTGCCAAAAGGGATGTATTTTGTGAGAATTGGAAATTGGATAGGAAAGTTCCTACGCAATTAAAGTGTAGAGATTTTTTTTGCATTTTTGGATAAATTTGTTCTAAAATTGAACAATTCTCAACTTTCAACTTTCAATTCAAAAATTTGTGTATTTTTGTAATTTAGCATTGAAAATAGAATAAATTATGGAAACACCGATTAGAAAATATCCCATAGGGCAGCAAGATTTTGAATATTTGAGAAAGAACGAGTTTTTGTATGTTG
>JAISTU010000103.1 GCA_031272415.1 Bacteroidales bacterium
AATACGCCGCCTGTAGCCGACCGCCGCCGCTCGCAATTGGAACAAGAGCGCGACAGTTTGCAAAATGAGTTAGACCGCGTAAATAATGAATTAAGAAGAATTGGAAATAGAAGATAATAATAAAAAAATATAAATATATGAATAAGACAAAATTCACTTGGGCAATAATAGTCCCCATCTTTTTAGCCGTACTTTTCGGCATTGTGTCATTTCTGGGCGCAAATTTTCTAAATATCAGCAACGATAAAGTGTGGGGAATGTCGCACACGCTCGGTTGCGTGATAATGGCAGTTGTGATTGCACTCTTGCTTGGCGGAACTGCCGCTGCCGCAATCTTGCTTAAACGGACAAGCCGCAATTTCAAAACTTGCTTTATTTGGGAAGCAGTTTGCGTGATTTTCTTTGTGCTGTTTGCTTGGTTTTTCGCTTCAAAAACTTCGCCATTCCCGCATTGCTTTACAGTAATGTCGCACAGGGCAGAGATTAAGGAAAAACTGCAAACAAGCATTATACAGGCAGAAAATATGTTTGCCTCGTATGAAAGTTATGCCGGCAACCGCGAGAATCTTTATAAACATAAATTAGAAAGCGTGGCGGCTGCCAATGGTACAAATCCCAGCGAATACAAAGATTATGGTTTTGACGGTAGCAGCGGCGTTCCCGATGCTTCGCAGATTGAAACGAAAATGTTTACCGTTCACGCCGATTTGTTCCCTACCAATTACAGAGATACTGTCAACAGCAACGGTATTAAAGAAGTTGCTACCGAATGGTTGCAAAATGCAAAAAACGTTACCAATTCTCCTGTATGGATAATTGGCATTTCAAGCGTTGTAAATGATATTGAGAAAAAATCGAATGAATGGCTCAATACTTTGGTAACACTTTCACAAGTACGCGAACAGGGCGAAGTTGCTGCCGACTTTGAATATCCGCTTGGTTTTAACGATGTGAAAACTGTTTTTTCAACACTTGAAAGTCCCAAAGGACTTGCTGTTCTATTGGCTGTTGTGGCGTATGTGCTGATGTTGCTTGCGTATATTTTCACCAAAAGAAGTACAAAATCAACTTACGGTTTTCGTGCTTTATTTTGTGCGATTTTTTCAAAGAAAGAAAAGAAAACAAGTAATAATTTTGATATAGAATATTAACAGTAAAATTTTAATATACAATATGGAATTGAAAGAAATCATAAATAGATTAGAAGATTTAAGCGCTGCAGATATAGTGAATTATCTCTGCGAAAACAATATGTCATTTGAAAATTTTTCAGATGCTGTAAAAAAAGCAGGAGGTTGGGACTCTGCCGAAAAACGCAAAAACGTTCAAGCATTGATAAGGCAAAAAGACAATGATGCCTACAATGTGGCTGTGGCTACTAACACAGTAGAGGCATATCAAACGTATATATCATTCTATCCTAACGGCAACCACGTAGTTGAGGCACAAGAAAAATTTCAGGCACTAAACGAGGTACTAAAAGCAGAAAAAACTCAACGAAAAGAACGCGCAAATATGCTACAAAAAATAAAAGCAGACATAAATGAATACACGCCCGACGAAATTATAGAAAAATTAAGCAGCGAAGTGTTAGATGAATTATGTTATGAATTGGGCATTGATGTCCAAATGATTAGAGATTATAAAGAACCTCCTTTGAGATTCAACGACATTCCGCAAAACGAAAAAGATGTGCCGGAAGGTTATACCGATGTTTTCTTTTGGGGCATACCTTCTTCTGGAAAAACTTGTGCTTTGTCGGCAATATTCAATACCATAAAAAAGGATTTTTCGATGGAAGCACCTGATTGTGAGAAAAAATTTGGAGCAACCTACCGTGACAGTTTAGTAGGCATATTCAATAAAGATTGCGGTTATTTACCCGGTCGTACCAATCAGGACAGGACTCAATATATGCCGTTTCTGTTTTATAAAAGAGGTGAAACGAAGAAACGAAAAATATCATTCTTTGAGTTGAGCGGCGAGGTTTTCAAATACTTTTATGAAGTAGCAAACAATGCTGAAATTATTGATGATTACAGTCGTGATGATATTGAGAAATCGTTTAGAACATTAAAATTACTTCTCAACAGTAACAATCAGAAAATACATTTTTTCTTTATTGATTACAATCAGGAAACGAAACATACCACAGACGACAATAATCTTACGCAAGGCAATTATTTAGAAGCCGCAGCAACCTATTTTCGCGACAACAAAGATATTCTCAAAAAGCGCACCGATGCTGTTTATGTAATTGTTACCAAATCAGACGAAATAAAAGGCAGTAACAGAGGTGAAAGCGCAAAAGCGTTTTTAAATGACAATTTCGGCTCTTTTATGGATGTACTGAAAAATCAATGCAAGAAAAATGATGTTGAGTTTAAGGTAAAACTGTTTTCTATCGGAGATGTGTATTTCAAAAAAATATGCAAAATAGACCGTTCTTATTCAACCGCTATTATCAACGATTTGTTAAAACGAGTTAAACCAGTAAGTAATAGTTGGGGTAGTAAATTTTTTAATAATTAAAAAAAATGGATATAGTAGTACACGGAACAAAAGGTGGGCGTAAAATCTTTACCCCTCAAAAAATATCAGGATTGCTTGATGTTACAGCCGATGGTGCGAAGGCAACCGCGATAGGTCAGCAGGCGTATAGTATTCGTTTTACAGCAGGAAATACGATTTTCTCAAAATACAAAATCATTCGCGATGTTCGTGGCGACAAGCGTACCGGTTTTGTTGGCTTTTCGCTGTCGATACCAAACAACAAAAAACTGTCTGGCACAGAAATTATCACTGTTTTAGATAAGGTTTCGGACGAATACAGTCAGACATATATTGTTGATAATAACCTGAATGAAGTAACTGAAAATTGGGCATTTCTCAACAGTATCTCCAACGAATACGATACAAAACTGCATCCTGCAGACGATGACGAAAATATGCAATCGGGCAACAAAGACGATGCCTTTATTTATTTCAAAGACACTGCCAAACTGCAAAAGTATTTCGATGCACCCTATCAGGACGAATACACACTTTACCGCCAAATTCTTTTTATTGATAACGCACTGAAAGATAAGCCCGAAAATCCGCTGAATGCTTTACGTCATTCGGAAAACGATTTGACAGGCAAAATTGATTTGGAAAATCCAAAATACAAATTGCTTTTCAATCAAAATGCCAAAGGCGGAGTGCGAATAGAAGTAAAAGTAAATGGCAGTCCCCGCTCAAATAAAAATAAAATTCGCCGGAAAAATGAACTGCAAATTACTTGGTCGAAACAGTATTATAAAACTAAAACACAAACGGGAAAATGGGACGCAATTGGCAGTGAGTTCTTAATCGTTGATGATAAGGAAGAAACTGTTACAATAAGGGAAATTGATTTAGACCCCGAAACCAAACCTATTCATTTTGATGTTTCGACAAAAAAAGACAACGTAAAAATTACCAATGCCGAAATACAAATTGATACTCAACCTTGGCAGCAAAGAGCAGAATACACTTTTAAAGCCGAGGAACTTGGCAGAGAGCATAAAATTTCTGCCCGCAAAGGCGATAATCTTTTTTCCGATGTAGAAAAAATAACGCCAAAAAAATTTACAGACACTTCACTTACTTTGCAATTGATTGAAAAAAAAGTGGTAAAAATTGTTGTTACCGAAGCCGAAGGCGAGGAAAATAATGTATTAGATTTTAAAGTTTGGGTAAGTGAAGGTAAATGTTCTACAGAAAAAGTGAGTGAAATCACATTTACAGACGAAGAGATAGACAAGACATATAATATCACCGTTGAAAAAGACGGATTTGTTCGTTCAGAACAAAAATCTTATTGTCCGAAAATTGGTGAAAATACTATCTATTTTAAACTCAAAAAAGGAGATAAAACAAAAAATAATATGAATTACAAAGTTAGCGCAGGCAAACACGGTAATTTAAAAGACGGAAACGACTATTATTCAAACAATAAATCCGGCTCTGATGTTAAGGATAAAATTGTACCTAAAAAAGGATACGAATTTACAGCATTTGAATTGCAAGGTAACACACTCATTGCCCAATACCGCAAAAAAGAGCCGTTTTATAAACAATCAAAATTCTTTGCAACTGTTTTTGTTTTATTAGTATTATCAGGTCTCGGATTGGTCCTTTGGCGTTTGTATTCTGAAAAAGAGAAGGAAAAGAAAAAGTTGCTTACTGATAAACAAATAACCGCGTATGTTGTTGACGATTCGCTTTTTGTTGAAAAATTGCATGAATATAAGAAACAATGGGAAAAACGCGAAAACGATTTTATAAAGTCCAGCGGTGGAATCTTTGGCGGGGAACCAGATTCCAGCCAATGGAAAAAAGTTTGGAAACCCACTTATGACAGTATTGCACTTGCATTGAAAAAACGGGAACTTATCAACAAAAAAGACTTTGCAGGCTTGCGAAATCTGCACTACTCAAAGCAACAAGAACAGTTCAAACTTGCAATAGAAAAAATTGACAGCGCTAAATATGAAAAAGTTAGAGAAAAACTTGGTGATAATATTTCTGATTGGACGTTAACACGAATTGCGGATTCTGTAACGGCTGTTCTTAATTCAAAAGAAAAAAATGCAAACACAAAACAGTCCAAAGAAGGTAAAAAGGAAGAAAAGAAAGTCGAGCAGAAAAAAGAAGATATGGACAAACTCGTAGAAAATCAGGCGGAACTGCCAAAGTCGCAAAAAACAAACCCTGTAGTATCGCATGTTGATTCTCAAAATAAAACTTCCGAAATTATCGCTTACATAAGAGGTAATGAGTTAAAAAAACAAACACTGAATCAGTATTTACAAGATGTAGGCAGCAATTCTACACTCAAAACAAGTATCAAGTTATGTTTGGAATTTTGGAATTTAGATGGTACGAAAAACAATTCTTATTCTTCTTTTCAACAGAAAATACGCGAAGATAAAAATTTGCAAAACAGCGAATTAAAAGACTTTGTTGATAAAATGTGTAGCAAAGATTGCCCTAAATATCTAAAAGAAGTGCCTGGAAACAGCGCAATTTCAACATTAACACAACTTAAAAATAAATTAAAAAATGAATAAAAAAATGAATAAATTAAAAGTAATAATTTTAATAGCAGCAGTAACAGTGGCTGTCGCAGTAGGCATCGCAATTATGCTGTCAGGGCTTGGCAAACAAAAGGAAATATCGTTGCCGAAAAATCAGTTTACTGCAAAAATTGAGCAGGAAATCGAGCAACTGAAGGCGAAGCCCGACAACAAGTTTTGCCAGGACTTTTACAAAGAAGTTGCCTACCACATTAACGATTTCTATAAACAGAATCGTTTCGGAACAAACCAGTCGGAAAATGACCAGTGGAAAGAAAATTTCGATAAAATCCTATATTCCACTTATGCTGAAAAGTTTATCAATCAGACATTTGTGGTTTTGCGTGGCTCGGCGTGGAATACTGATGACCTGAAATTTATTCAGGCAGAAAAGAATGAATTGAAAAAGTCGAAACTGCTTGTCGCAGGAAGTCCTGTGGACAAGAGTTTTTCAATAATTCAGACGGCGCTGAACAAGTACGGCGAAATAGTCGGCTTTATATCGCAATGTAAAGGATATGGCTATTCAGGTACGGTTCTTTCCGACCGTTTTCCGATTGCAGAGGTGCAGAGTAAAATTTCCCGTGCTGTAACTTTGCGCAGCAACCGTTTGGAAAACGAGTATGTGAACAATTGCGCCCGGTTGCACGACGAATTGAAAATATGTCCAAAATGGTTGTTTGATGCGCATATAAAGTATTTGAGCAATAAAATCGGCAACTGGTCGGGGCTGTATTCCAACTACAATTCGCAAAAGGAGTACAAAGAACTGCTTTACGACAAGTTAAAAGCGGAAATCGACTTGCTCGACAACAGCGTCTATATAGATATAGGCGAAAGCGTTGTGGACAGGGAATACGACCAATTAAAAGCAAAATTGGACAGCGACAGCCGCGCTGCATATAATTATTTTAGCAATAAAACAAATTAAAAAATAAACGATATGAAAAAAATACTTGTATCAACACTGATTTTTTGCGGTATCTGTTCTGCGTATTCCCAAAACATATCGCTTGATAAAAAGGATTACGACAAAATGATTCAAGAAACCGACAGTATAAAAAAGGAACTGGTGCAGGCAAGTAAAACGTATCAGAGCAGTATAATACAGAAGGATGATACAATAAAACTGCTGCGCAAAGAAGCGGACGAGAAGAAGAAAGATTTTGACAAACAACTTCAAACAAAATCCGATTCAATAAAACGGCTGCACAAAGAGTTGGACGGGTTGAAAGAATCTAAGTCGAAGAAGAAAGAGTTCGACAAACAACTCCAAACAAAATCCGACTCAATAAACTTGCTTAAAACTCAATTGTCTGATGAAAAACAAAAAGGCAGACGGTCGGCAAACGAAGAAAGAGAACGAGGCAAAAGCGAGGCATTGTCATCGGTCGTAAGCACCTATAAAAATTCGCGGTTTGACAACTTAATCCGCAGTTCTTCAAAAGAATCCGTGCAGCGAGACAAACAACTTGTCGGTGACAATCCGGAAATAAAAACTACGCTTGATGATTTGTATAAATATTTTAACGCCAAAGAATTATTGTCGAAAAAATATGACGAATCCCGCGTAAGAGATGCCCAAAAGCAGTTGGAGCAGGTAAAACAAAAATCGGAAAACATAGACAAACTGAAAGAAACGCTTGGAAATTTTCAAACCTTTAACGAGGGGATGAAAGAAACGGTTAAAAAAATCGTTGATTTGGACAACAGGGAAACCGTTGAAGGAATGAGCGATGAGATAAGGCAAAAGAAGTTCAATAAAATACTTGCGGAAATTTCTGCCTATATTTTCAACTACGATTTCAATTTTTCGGACTATCCGTATCTGTCGGATATTTTGCTCGAAATTTTTAAACGCAAGCAGCCTGACGCCGATGCAAATATTAGCGACTTATTACAAAAATTATAAACGCAAAAAATATGAAACGTATAATTATTTTGCTAAGTGTTTTTATTTCAGCCTTTTCTGCCTTCAGTCAAACGTTCTTGCA
>JAISTU010000126.1 GCA_031272415.1 Bacteroidales bacterium
CTGCTGAAAATCAGTTAATAACATTTTCATATCAATCGCGTTGTCTTTGTAATATTTGGGCATTTCGTATTGAGAAAATTGCTCTTCTGTCTCCAAAATTCGTTGCTGGTCAAAGTTTAATGCCCTGATTATCACCTCCCCATAAATCGGGTTGGCAGGCTCTATCACTTTTTTATTCTCTCTGATTAACCCCAAATCTTTGACATAATTAAAATCGTCAGACATTCTTGCAATGTCGCCACTTTCTCCCAAAATCATCGGTTCGACAATCTTTTTCACTCTTTCATCTTTGAGTTTGTCCAAAAGTTGGTCAATATGCACATCTCTTCGCAATATAATTGTATTTATCGCAGTTTCAATCATTTGAGAAGTAATTGGTATAGAAAAATCTTTCTTTAATTGCTTTTCAACCACTTCCCTTGCGATGGCATTGACTAACCAAGGCTGTCCTTGTGTTTGTTCAAAAGCAAGTTCTACTGCTGACTTTTCAAACACTTGTCCTGTTGCTGTAGTGTGTTGATTATAAAGTTGATACACTTCTTCTTTGGTGAAATTGCGGAGCGTTAAAGATTCTGTAATGATATTAAAAGGGCTTGCGGTGCCGAGTGTTTCTTGATTTGCCCTGACTTTTGCCTTATAATCGCGGATATTCCGCATTCCAACCAATGCAATAGATACGGGGAATGGAGCAATAGAGCGGTTTACATAACCGTCTCTCAATTGCCGCAAAAAGGACAGCAAAGTGCCTTCACTCAAACAATCGGCTTCATCAAAAAAGACCACAAAAGGCTTATCTAAACGTCTGCAGTACCTTGTCAATGCCAAACCAAAAGCGCTTAAATGGTCAGACATATCAATATTTTCCTTAAATTTATCATAAAAAGGCAAATTATAGTTTTCCAAAGCAATCGCAAAAGCATTTACTATCGCAGGAATGGCTATTGCGGGGTCTGTTGCTACATACATTTTTTCCAACGAACAATAAAGAGCATAATAGTCGCCCTCTTTGTTGAGTTTGTTTACATAGTTAATCAACAAAGTCGTTTTTCCCACCTGCCGTGCCGCATGAATGACAAAATATTGTTCTGAATCTATCAATTCTGCTAACTCATTGTGCAACCTTTCTGTTGCATCTATCATATAATGTTTGTCCTCTCTGCAAGGACCTGCTACGTTAAAATATTTTCGCATAATGTTTTACTTTTTTTATACAACGCAAAAATAGACAAATTATTGTGTTAATAAAAAATTAAAGACTGTAAAATTTTCATTTTTTAGAAAAATTTTATCCCAAAATGCAAAAATCATTTTCAATTTTCAACTTTCCACTAATCAAGTGCCACAGCACAATGCCGGCGGAGATGGAGACATTCAAGGAATGTTTGGTGCCAAATTGCGGAATTTCGATGACGTGAGAACAAAGGTCTATAATCTGTTGCTCAACACCAAAAACTTCATTGCCAAATATGACTGCTATTTTTGTATCTGATTGATAATCAAATTGATGTAAAGGGATACTGTTTTGAGTTTGTTCAACGGCAAAGATAGAAAATTTGTCATTTTGTAGTGATAGTATGGCGTCTTTTGTTGTTTCAAAATATTTCCAATCGACTGATAATGTGGCTCCTAAAGCCGTTTTTTCAATTTCTCTATGCGGAGGTTGTGCTGTAATACCGCAAAGATAAATGGCGGCAATGCGAAAGGCATCACAAGTGCGAAAAACAGAGCCTATATTGTTCATACTGCGGATGTTATCCAAAACAACAACAATAGGAAATTTTTCACTCTCTTTAAAATTTTGCACATCTAACCTGCCCATTTCGGAGGTGGATAATTTTTGATTTTGTTTATTAACAGATTGATTCATAATGTATTATATCTATTCTTCTGATTCTTCAATTTCTATGATTTGGGTTTGTTTTTCAATTTTATAAATGATTGTTGTAAAAATATCCTCCTTTTCTTTGGGGCGATATTCGTCCAACCAAATAAAATTTTTCAAAAAAGGGTCTTTTAGGTCTTTTTCGGGATAAATATTGCCTTTTACGTGCGTATAAAAGCGTATTTTTTCAATTTCACCGTCTTGGAAAAACACCCGCATTTGAGAAGATGTTCCTTTTTGCACGCCAATTAAATCTTTATTTTCTTCTTGCACATAATACAAACACTCTGCACTGCCGTCCACAAACACCAAATTTATCACAGAATCAGCAAAATAAGCAATTATTGTCTCCCCTTTGAGTTGGTTGAATTTTTTTTGTGCCAAAACGTCTGCAAAAATACTCGCATTTTCTATCAAATGTATCTCTTTTATCTGACCGTCAATGATATACATTCGTACCGTATCGGCAAGCATTTGATTTTCTTGCGACCACAAAACAGGCGCATCAAACATCGTAATTATTGAATCTTTGGCAAGATAAATAAGCGAATCGCAACTGCCCTGCAAATCTTTTCGGTAAAATTTGACACTATAATACGCATTCATCGTTTCCACCTCCTTGTTGGAGTCAAAAGTTACGTGCAACATATCGGCGTGCAAAAATAGACTATCGCTTTTGTTAATCATCACTGCCACAGCACTATCTGTAATGTAAGCATACTTTTGCAGCGAGCGATATTCGGCATAATTTCCCCAAAATAAAACCTCTTCCTTTGTGTCGTAAATTTCCACATTTTGTTTTGCAATGCCCATATCATTGGTTTTATCGTACCATATAGTCTCGCCTTTGATGTGTTGAGATTGATTGATAATTTCTGCATTTTGTTGAAATTCACACACTTCCGAATGTGTATCATACCAACCGTATTCACAATAAATGGTGCCGGAATCGGAGGAAATAATGCGTGTTGGTCCCAAAAAATAGGCAACTTCGGTTTGTGTATTATACCGCAAAGTGTCCGAATAAACAGTATATTGAGGATTGGTCAGCACAACGCTGTCTTTAAAATAAATTTGATTTTGCTGTGTATAAAACCACGATTCTTTGCTAATTAACACATTATCAGCATCTTCTATTCTTCCGCCTGTATTATAATAGGCAATGTTATTGTTTCTGTCGTACATCAATTTTTGGGTATACAAAACGGCACTTGTATCGGTTAAAATTACTTCTCCGTCAATATGTGCAATTTTTGTATTTCCGTCATAATGAACATGTTGTCCTTTCAAAGTGAGGGAGTCATTGATATAAATAATCAAATTTTTACCGTATGCGTCAATGGTGTTTTGCACTTCATTAAAGAAAGCCGTATCTGCATAACAAACAGCCCCCTCATGCTCAAAAACAACATTTCCTGTCAAAATTTGTAAATCTGCATTCACAAAAGCATCATAAGTTAATCTATCGGCTGTACACGTTATTTTTTCGCCTTTTTGGGGTGTTGATGTGGTATTTTGTGCCTTTAATTGCAAAAAAATCGGCAAAAAAAGCAAAAAACATGCCCCCAAAAAGGTTTTTTTTCGCCTTTTACTCATAAATAGTTAATTTTTTTCCAATATGAAAAGATAAATAGCCCGTCAGAAGCACATATTGAGCGGGTGAAAAAGCCATTTTTTTGATGGGAATGGGGTAAATGTCTGCCGCAGCCCCTAAATCTAATTTTAAAATTAAGCCGTCATTGCGTGAAAAATCAAAGGATAGTCCCGTTTTGAGATAAGCACCCGGATGTAACATTGTTCCTTTGGTTTTTTCAAACATCGACAATCGACGTTGAATGGAAATGTTCCCATTTTCGTACAAATCCTCTGATGCTCTGATTTTCACAATTTTATCTGCTGAAAAATCAAAAACCTCCAAATAAACAGGTATTAACAATGCCACCGAAACACCGCCATAGAAAAAATAACCCACCTCAACACCCCCAAAATAAGGCTTTGAGGCAATAATGCGGGTCAAACCATAACCGGCTCTTAATTGCGCCATGTATGCCAATTTGCCAAATACGGAAAAATTGTTGTTTTGGGCATTCAAATAAGATTTTTCTTTGAAATGCCGATAATAAGTATATTCAAAATCAAAGCCTGACTCTAAATGAATATTATGGATTTTTCCAAATCGACCGCCAATGCCGAAGCCGTTGGTATGTATAACTCCATAAATATCCCACTGTCGCTCACGAACAAGCAACATTTGCGGGTCTCCTAACTCTATCTCTTGTGCAGAAAGGAAACTCGCACCGCCAACACCTAAAAGCAAACATAAAATTATCCGCTTCATGCTCTAATTACATCATTATCAAATCGATAGCCACTATACATTTTCAACTGCCTCCTCCTGCGGGATTTCCGTATAGGCAGGGCATCTGTGATATGTATTGCACGCAACTGCTATCAACATCAATGCTGTCAAAATTACTGCTGTTATTACTTTTTTATTCATCGCTATTTTGTTAAAAATTTAAAAATATTCTTAAAATTGTGTATCTTTGTACAGTATTTTGCAAAGGTACATAAAAATTTTGATTTATCATAAATTTAACAAAAAATAAAAAAATGAGCGAACAGGTAAAAATAGAGCCAAAAATAAATCATAAGTGGCTGATACAGTTGAAGAAAGAGTTTGAAAGTCCTTATTTTGCGGACTTAAAAAATTTTTTATTGCAGGAAAAAAAAGAACATCAAATTTTTCCACCGGGTAATTTAATATTCAATGCTTTTGAATTGACCCCCTTTGATGAGGTGAAAGTGGTTTTGTTAGGGCAAGACCCTTATCATAACTTTCATCAGGCACATGGACTTTGTTTTTCTGTTCCTGACGATGTTGCATTGCCTAAATCATTGATTAACATATTCAAAGAACTATCAACAGACCTCAATATTGACCCGCCTTGCAGTGGAAATTTGGAATTTTGGGCAAAGCAAGGTGTTTTTTTACTCAATGCCATACTTACCGTGCGGGCGCATGAAGCAAGTTCGCATCAAAATAAAGGCTGGGAGACTTTTACGGATGCCGTAATACGCTCTATATCAGACAATAAAGAAAATGTTGTATTCCTTCTTTGGGGAAATTATGCCCAAGCCAAAAAACCGCTCATTGATGCCAATAAGCATTGTATTTTAACCGCTCCACATCCTTCTCCTTTGTCTGCATCAAGGGGATTTTTTGGCTGCCGTCATTTTTCAAAAACCAATCAATACCTCCGCCAAACAGGACAAACAGAAATCAGGTGGACAAGAGAATAATTCAATTAAAAATTAAGAGATTGTAAGGCAACAGCATGCTTGCTCGAAAAGAGGTGAAAGGCACAGGGGACAGAACAAAAAAATAATTGTCAACTGTCAATTTTTAGAACAAATTTATCCCAAAATGCAAAAAAAACTTTCAATTCTCCATTCTCCATTTTCCATTGTTTATAGTCCTTTGTCGTCTAACATTTGTTCTAAAACGTTGATGTCGTGGATAAGGACTTCTCTGGATTTGCTGCCGACTGCGGGACCGACAATACCTTCTCGTTCTAATTGGTCCATAATTCTGCCGGCACGGTTGTAGCCGAGTTTAAATCTTCTTTGCAAGGAGGAGGTAGAGCCTTGCTGTTTGAGAACAACTTCTCTGGCGGCGTCTCCAAACATAGAGTCAAATTCACCGTCATCTACTTCTTGTTTATTATCAGCGACTTCATCTTCTACTTCGGGCAAAAATTTAGCATGTGCGTAGGCTCTTTGTTCGCCTATAAAATCACAAATTCGTTCAATTTCAGGTGTATCTACCAATGCGCATTGCACGCGGGTCATTGCCCCGTTGCTGGAAATCAACATATCCCCTTTGCCTATTAAATTATCGGCACCACCTGTGTCCAAAATCGTTCGGGAGTCAATTTTTGAAGACACTTTAAAAGCAATACGTGCCGGAAAATTGGCTTTAATGAGTCCTGTGATAACATTTACGGACGGTCTTTGTGTGGCAATAATAAGGTGTATTCCGATGGCGCGGGCTAATTGAGCCAAACGTGCAATGGGGGTTTCGACCTCACGTCCGGCGGTCATAATACAATCCGCAAATTCATCAAAAACCAACACTATATAGGGCAAAAATTGATGCCCTAATTCAGGATTTAGACGTCGTTCTTTGAACTTTTCATTGTATTCAATAATATTTCTGCATTGTGCCATTTTCAGCAAATCATAGCGATAATCCATCTCAATACAAAGCGAATTAAGGGTACGAACTACTTTTTTTGTATCCGTAATAATTGCTTCTTCATTATCGGGCAGTTTTGCCAAATAATGTCGCTCAATTTTGGAATACAGTGTCAATTCTACTTTTTTGGGGTCAACAAGCACAAATTTGAGTTCGGCAGGATGTTTTTTATACAACAAAGATGTCAGCATTGCATTGAGTCCCACAGATTTACCTTGTCCTGTTGCACCTGCCATTAACACGTGTGGCGCTTTTGCTAAATCAAACACAAACACTTCATTTGAAATTGTTTTGCCCAATGCCACCGGCAATGCCATTTTGCCTGTATTTTGAAATGCCTCTGAGAGAATAACAGATTTCATGGGAACAATTTGCGGATTGGCATTCGGTACCTCAATGCCGATAGTCCCTTTGCCGGGCATGGGAGCAATAATTCGGATTCCTAATGCTTTCAAAGACAATGCAATATCATCTTCCAAGCCTTTAATTTTTGAAATTCTAATGCCCGGGTCAGGCACAATTTCATACAAAGTGATAGTAGGACCTTCAACAGCACTAATGCTTTGAATTTGAATTTTATAATTCTCCAAAGCCTCTTTAATTCGCCTTTTATTACCTGCAATTTCAAATTCTTTTTGTTCCCTTGTGCGCAAAATGGCAGAATAATTTTCCAATAAATCAGGACTTGGAAACATAAAATCGGGTAAATCAGCCAAGGGGTCGTATGGCGGTAATTGAGTGTAATCAATTGGTTTATCTGTCTCTGGTTCAACACTTTCGATTGTAGGTGCTTCTTCCGGTTCTGCAAAAATATTTACATCTGGAATATTGGTCTGATTTTGAGTGTTTTCCGGTTCAATATCGTCAATTAAAACATCCTCTCCCGGTATTACCTCTTCGGGGACAGTTTCCGGCTGTTTGCCTTTCCCTTTTCCTGCCTCTTCGAGTATTCCGTTAATACGTGGTGTATCTTTGGGTGTCATGCCATCTCCTTCTGCAATAGTTTCCGAAAAAAATGTTTTTTCTTTCTTTTTTTTCTCTTTTTTGGCAAAAATGGAAGTAAAAAATTGACGTATTTTGCTTTTTTGCTCAACTTTAATTGTACCGTCATCGTTTGCAAGACTTATTTCTTCGGGTAATTTTTCATCTTCAATAGCCTCATTATCAGATAGTTGTTTTTTGGCAAACATTTTTCGGGGATTGATACCTCCAAAAACGACCAACAGCACTGACACTGCCGCTATCCACAACAACAAAAACCCCGGTATGCTCATTTTGTCGGAAATATATTTATACAACAAAAATCCATAATTACCTGAAAACCAGCGATTTCCTGCAAACATTGCCAATATAGTAGAAATGAGCATCATCACCGAAAAAGTAATGATAGTTGTACTCAAAAGTGGCAAAAAAGAGCGTTTAAATAGCAATTTACAGCCATAAACAAAGCCTAACAATATGAATCCGAATGAGGCTATTCCCAACAATTCATTCATAAAAAGGCAAGAAAAATAGATGCCCAACAAACCCATCATATTTTGGGGTTGAGTTTTGTCCGCATTTTCGAGCATAATCCCCAAACTACGATTGTATATATCACTATCTTTGTCGTGTGTATTGAGCCAAGAGCAAAAAGAGAGCAACAAAAAAATGGTAAAAAGCAATAACAATATACCCATTACGGAGCGAAATTTGTCATCTTTAAAAAATGTAATTCCGCCATTTTTGGGCTGTTTTGCATTTTTTTTGGAGGCTTTTTTGCCATTTTTTTTCTTTTTATTGTTAGAAACCGATTTATTTAAAACTTTATTTCTCTGATTTGCCATTTTTTTTACCTTGTTTTGTCCTTTGTTAAAATGTCCCCTACATAGGAAACATAAATGCAAAAATACACCTTTTTATCAATTAAAAATTAAAAAACCTTTTTTTTAGAGTGGAGAGTGTAGAGTGGAGAGTGGAGAGTGTAGAGTGTAGATTTTTTTTTGCATCCCCCCTTGTCTGAACTGTGATTTGGAATGATTTTTTTGATTTATGGGATTATCTATAATCACAATTCTAAAATCATAATAATCATATAAATCTTACGAAAATCAGTGGTTCAGACTATACAAGTAAAGACGTTGCATGCAACGTCTCTACACTCTACACTCTACACTCTATTTTTGCATATTTGAACCCAAAAGTTGCCACTTTTGATGAAAAATTAAGAAAAGTGCTATTTTTGAAAAATTTTTCTCATTGATTA
>JAISTU010000030.1 GCA_031272415.1 Bacteroidales bacterium
ACAGGACACTAATAGACTTAGGGCTGGACATAGATTATTTCTATGCCGGCAGCGGTCTTTTAGAAGTACAAAACGGCGCTACGCTCACCATTGAGCCGGGCGTTACTATTCAATTTACCCACACAAGCAACGGCGGCGGTATGGAAATTAAGGACGGTGCCACGATTGTTGCAGTCGGTACGGCTGAAAAACACATTCAGTTTATCGGCAGAGAAACTACTGCAAAAGGCAGTTGGGACAGAATTGAAATCAATACGACTACCGACAACCGATTGGAGTATTGCGACTTTATCAATGGCGGCAAGCGGACAGATGACGCTCCAGGCGTAGTCTATGTTTCGGCGGGAAAATTGAGCATCAGTCATTCCAAAATTTCAGGTTCGAAATGCAATGGACTTAAAGTATTCACCGGGGATTTGACGGCTTTCAACCACAATGTGATTGAAAATTGCGACCTATACCCAATTTCTCTTGGTGCGTTAAAATTGGTCGCTCCATTGGATGAGACCTCCGATTTGACAAACAACACATTGCCTTATGTGTTTTTGTCGGATTTCGCGTTGCCGCAAAATTGCGACCTGACCATTAACAAGACAAGTGTGCCTTATTATGTTAACAGTTATACAGGCGAATTGTACAGCAAATTAACCATTAACGCAGGGATTACCTTTTATATGGCTGAAAGCGCTGGATTAAGGGCAGATTACGCTACAGGATCAGGTCGTTTAATCATCAATGGCACTGCGACAGAGCCGGTAACATTCACTCGCTTGCCCGGTACAACCACATATTGGGCTAATATGTATTTTGCTTACAATCGTTCGCACGAATTGCACAATGTGATTTTGGAATACTGCGGAAATAAGGCAGAGCACTATGCGCTGGGCTTTCAAGGCGAAACGACTGTTACTTTGGACAATGTAACCATACGCAATTCGCTTGGATATGGTGTTTTTGTTCCTATTTATCATGACAAAGTTAGTATCAATCACAACAACAGTACGGTTTTTGAAAATTGTCAAAGTGGCAATGTCCGTTGGCACGATAACGCAATTTATTCGCAAATTCCGTAGAAGGTTAAATTAAGATTTTCGCAAAATTATAAGGATTAGCAGGATAATTTTTTGCTAATCCTTTTTCTTTTTGTCTGAACTGTGATTTTAGTATGATTGATGTGATTATTATGATTTTAAAATTGTCTGAACCACTGATTTTCATAAGATTTATATGATTAGCAGGATTAAAATAATCATAGTAATCAAAAAAATCATTCAAAATCATAGTTCAGACAAGGGGAAAAAATAATTCTCCATTCTCCATTCTCAATTAAAAAAAAGTACAATATTTTTTATTTTTTATCGTTATCATTGTGTTTTATGAAGAAATACTTTGTTTTTATTATTTTTTTGGTTTGTAATATACTGATTTCGAGGGCGCAATTAGGTGGAAGTCATGTATATAAGTTTTTGAATTTGCCTCCTACGGCACGGATTTCGGCGCTGGGTGGCAAATTGTTTTCGGTGAGGGACAAAGACCCTGCAATGGCGATGTTAAATCCGTCCATGTTGCAGTCGGCTATGTCCAACAGTATTTCTTTTGATATAACTGATTATTTTTCAAATGCGGTCTATGGACATGTCAATTATATACGACATTTTAACAAAATAGGAACTTTTGATTTTGCCACTTCGTTTGTTTCTTACGGCAGTTTTGACGGGTATGATATATATGGCAATTCAACAGGTACTTTTTCGGCGGGAGATGTGGTTTTAATGGCAAGTTATGGACGTGAATTTGTGGATAGTATATTTTCAATGGGAATGAATACCAAATTGATTTTTTCTAAATATGAACAATATTTTTCACTCGGACTAGCGGTAGATTTTGCAGCATCTTATTATAATGCAAAGCATGATTTGTCGCTCACTTTGTTGCTGAGCAATATAGGAACACAAATTGTAACTTATTCAGGCACACGAGAAAAAATACCGTTTGAAATTCAGTTAGGGTTTTCTCAACGATTTAAGCATTTGCCTGTTCGTTATAGCATTACTTTGCAGCATTTACAAAAATGGGACCTCACTTATAGCGATCCCGCCGACCCTTTTGCACAAATAGATGTAATGACGGGCGAGGTAGCACCTGCCTCAAAAGCCGCTCAATTTGCAGATAAATTATTTCGGCATTTTATTTTTGGTTTAGAAATTTTGCCAATGAAGTATTTTTCACTGCAAGTTTCGTATAACTACAACACACTCAGGCAAATGCGTACTTATCAAAAAAGAGGTGTCATCGGCTTGGCTTATGGTGTTGGCTTGCATATTTATCATTTTAATTTCTATTATGCACGCTCACACAGCAATTTAGGCTCTGTCCCTAATCAATTTACGATTTCAACAAATATATCCGAATTTATAAAAAAATAAATCTAATTTTGCAATTTTTATGGAAATAGTAGCAGAAATATTAAAAATTTGTATTCCTTCAATAGTAGTTGGCTTAACGGCTTGGTTAACAATAGAATCCGTGCATAAAAAAGAACTCAAAAAACAATTATTGGACTACAAACGCAGGTCGTCCGAGGTGATAACGCCCATACGTTTGCAGGCTTATGAAAGAGTTGCTTTGCTTTTGGAAAGAATAAAACCGGAGTCTTTATTGCTTAGAAATCAAACAAATATGCTCACTGCGGCTCAATACAGGAATATATTATTAACATCTTTGCGCAGTGAATTTGACCACAATTTATCACAACAGGTTTATATTTCTACCCAACTTTGGGAAGCGGTCAAAAAAGCCAAAGAAGAAACCATACAAACCATTCATTTGGCTGCGGGACAAGTTGGCGAACAGGCAAATAGCAACGATTTAGCAAGTAAAATTATTCAAATCAATGCAAGTCTCAAAACGCAACCTTCCGACTATGCGCTTTCTGTGTTGAGAGAAGAAATTAAATCAATTTATTAAACTGATTATCAATATTTTATGAAAAATAACAATCGCCTAATTTATGGCATAAGACCGGTTATTGAGGCTATCAATAACGGCAAAGAAATTGAAAAAGTTATCCTTCAACGGGGTATCGGTAGCGAAATGTTTAAAGAACTTTTTTGGCTCATTCGGCAGCGGGAAATTCCGTTTCAATATGTTCCACAAGAGCGACTTAACCGTTTTACACATGGCAATCATCAAGGTGTAGTTTGCTTTCTTTCGCAAATTGTTTATCAAAAAATTGAGGATATTGTGCCGCTTTTGTACGAAAATGGGAGAGTGCCTTTTGTGCTGTTGTTGGACAAAATAACCGATGTGCGTAATGTAGGTGCCATTGTGCGCACAGCCGAATGTGCGGGCGTTGATGCTATCATTTTGCCCGACAAAGGCAGTGCGTCAATCAATGAAGATGCTGTTAAATCTTCTGCGGGGGCATTACAATTGGTGCCAATTTGTCGACATAATCATCTCAAAGATGTGATTAAGTATCTCAAAAACAGTGGATTACAAATTGTTGCTTGTACAGAAAAAGCCTCCACAAATTACAATCAGCCTTTGCCATATAGCGACCCTATTTGCGTAATTATGGGCAGCGAAGGAGAAGGAATAACTGCCGATTATCTTTCCCTTTGCGACCATCATGTTAAAATTCCAATGCTGGGCAAAATTGCCTCTCTCAATGTGTCCGTCGCAGCAGGTATTATGCTTTTTGAAGTCGTTAGGCAAAGAAATGAATTAAAATAAATGTCTCATTTACAATATTTTATATATAAAAAACATGAATACCACATCAACAAATTACCAAAGAGAAGAAGAACTTTTTAGTTTATTGACTTTGAGCCAAATACCTAAAATCGGCTGCAAATTGATAGCCCGTTTGGTGCAACATTTTGGCAGTGCAAGCGAAGTTTTAAAAGCATCGCCCAAAAATTTGACAAAAATTGCCAATATTTCCGACCAAATTGCTAATTTTATTCTCTCTGAACAAAGCACAGCCAAAGCAGTCGCCACAAAAGAGATAGAATATTGCAACCAAAACGCCATAAATATTATCATGTATAACGAGCCTCAATATTCTAATCGACTGCGTAAATGCAATGATGCACCGCCTTTTTTGTTCACAAAAGGAAATTTTAATCTCAATACGCGATATATTGTCAGCGTTGTCGGTACCCGATTGCCCACAGAATATGGGAGAAAAAATACAGTTTCCATTATTGAAGATTTGGCAAAATTTAATAATGTAATGATTATCAGCGGATTAGCAGCAGGAATTGATACACTTTCACATCAAACCGCCCTGCGTTTGGGATTGCCAACTATTGGCGTTTTAGGGCATGGATTGAAAACTATGTATCCTGTCGAAAATAAAAAATTATCGCTCTCTATGCAAGAAAATGGAGGCATTATTACTGAATTTTTTGCGGATACTGTTGGTGAGCCGTGCAATTTTCCGCGCCGTAATCGCATCATTGCAGGATTATCAGATGCAGTAATTATTATTGAAGCCCGCAAAAAAGGAGGTGCTTTAATCACCGCAAATGTTGCATTTTCTTACGATAGAGACGTCTTTGCCGTCCCAGGCAGAAGTACCGACAAAGCCTCCGAAGGATGCAATAATCTCATAAAATACAACAAAGCAGGACTGCTCACATGCGGAAATGACCTTATTGAACAAATGAAATGGGAAAATAAAAATGAAAACACAACTCACTGTAATAAAACAAATTATAGACCGGATATGGACACTTTTGAGCAACAAATTTATTCTATTTTGCAAAATGTAGACCAGATGAACATTGACCAAATAGCCATCACCGCCGATTTAGAAATGGCAACTTTGAGTGCCGCCCTACTTTCAATGGAATTTAAAGGTTACGTTGAATGCCTACCCGGAAAAAGATATAAAATAGTAACGTAAAAAGTGGAAAGGGTAGATTTTTTTTGCATTTTTGCCCCCCCCTTTGTCTGAACTGTGATTTGGAATGATTTGCGTGATTACTATGATTATTTTAATCCTGCCAATCATATAAATCATACGAAAATCAAAGTTCAAACAATACAAAAAGAGACGCGGCGTGCCACGTCTCTACATTATTATTGGGACAGAGATGAAAATAATTCTTCATTTTCATCTTTTTCTATTGATCCCCAAAACCAATGGTAAATTCAACTTAACCACAAAATTTCTGCCCATGTTAAGGATACCTTCGCTTTTGTAGCGGGATAAATGGTCGAAATATTTGGTATTGAGAATGTTATTGACGGAAAATTGCAGTGAAGGTTTTTGTTTTCCGAAGACAAAACCAATGGAAAAACCGGCATTGAGCAGGTGATAATCCGGTGTAATTTGCTCATAATCAGATACTTGATTCTGTGCAAACGTATATTGATATTGCACATAGAGCGAGAATGAATTCACCTTTTTATTCCATGAAAAATCGGCTTGCAAAACAGAATTTAACTTTTGTGCCGGCAGCAAAGGCAAAGCAGAGCCATTGAGTTGCTGCCCAAAAGTGTTGCTATACGAAACCTCAACATGCAGCCAATCCACAGGATGCGGATGAAAATGCACTCCCGCCTCACCACCATACAACAATGCATGATTTTGCGCATAATTATACACCGCCATATCCTCAATAGTGTAATTTTGAGGCTGCAAATAGATATAATGACGAATATAGTTAAAATACGGATTTACAAATACTTCCACATGTTTGCTTTGGTAATCCAACGAAAAATCGGCTTGATAACTGTTTTCTGTTTTAAGTGATTGATTACCAATCTCATAGCGGTTTGTTCCTTCATGCACGCCATCACTTAACAATTCATACATGTTAGGTGCCCGAAATCCTGACGCAATATTCAGACGCACAGAAATTTCCTTTGACAAAGGCTGATAAATTCCTGTAGAAAAATTGACAGAAAAATAATTTGCTCCAAAAGTCGGAAATTGCAACTCGTCCGCCTCATTGATGTAAGATTTCCCCGCAATGTGAATATAATCCGTCCGCAATCCAAACTGTAAATAGGCATTTTCCTTGTAATGATAATCCGCCGTTGAAAAAATGCCGATATTGGCAGTAGAAGCATCGGGAATTAAACGCTCAACACCTTGATTTTGATTGACTTGCCAAAAACCTTGACTGCCTGCTACAATGTTCCAATGTTGCCCCAGCGTCGCCGAATACCACCGCAAATTGTACGACAATGTTCCCAAACGCATGTCCAAAGCCGGCAAATGCTCCAAATTATCCTCCTCAAATTCTCGCCGAATGTTGAAAATATAATTTATATCCCATTTTAATTTCGACTTATCTTTCAGAAACACAACACTTTCAGAACTGAAAATATGTGTTTGTAAGCCTTGAACTGGAAATTGAGGTGTCCGCAAATGGACATCCGCCTCTTCTTCGTCCGCCGAACTGTCTTCTTCGCCTTCGGTTAAACCATACAATTCATTTAAATAATTGTATTTGAACAGCGTTGTAAAATATTTTCCGGTATAACCGAGTACAAATTTCATGTCTCCTGTCTGGAAACGACTGTTAATCACGCTATTATAAAAACCATCTTTATAATCTTTGTGCGTGGTATAAGCCCCAAAAAGATTGATATGCCAACGATTTTTGGAAAATTTAAATCCGACCGCATTGCGAAATCCTGTTGTATTGCTTTGATATTCAGAATTTAACAAAATTTCAACAGTGTTATTTTTAGCATAACGCTCATCCGCAAAATAGACCACGCCGCCAATAGCATCGCTGCCATACAACAAAGAAGCCGCCCCTTTGATGATTTCAACATGCTCGCTGCCGTTTTCATCCAATCCCAAGCCATGTTCGTCTCCCCATTGCTGATTTTCCATGCGAACACCGCCCGCATAAACCGCAATTCGATTGCCGGTCAAACCGCGAATAACAGGCTTCCCTATACCACTGCCGGTGGAATAATTGCTCACTCCGGGCAGTGAAGTCAGTTTTTCGCTCAACGAAATTCCATAAATTTTGGAGTCCGTTTTGAGATTTATTTTTTCCACATTGAGCACATTTTCTCCCTGCAAACGCGAACTATTGGCAGAAACGGTTACATCTTGCAGTTCATGTAAAGCAGGCTCCATGTATATAACAGTTTGATTTTCAGTTAAATCAACCGTTCCTAAAAAAGTTTTGTACCCAACGGAAGAAATTTGCATCAAAACAGACTTATGATGTGTCTGCAATTCAAAAAAACCATTGGTGTCTGTAACCGCACTCGTCTTAGTATCAGGAAAATACACTGTTGCATAATCCAAAGGCGAATGGTTAAATTTGTCCAAAACTTGCACTTTTTGCTGAGCAATTATGATTATCGGCTGCATTGCCCACAACAGCACTAATATGATGTTTAAAATATTTTTATTCATGATTGTATTTTTATTATAAATTATAAAATTAGATAAAATATATTGTATATATTGTAACTTTGTAACTTTGACTCTTTTTAGCCGTTACAATTACAAAAAAATTGAAAATTCAAACCAAACTTTTATCTAATGAGCGGGCGGTGCTCTTGGAACACAAGTCGTTGATAAACAGCGAATTACATTGTTTATCAACATAGATTTACACTCTTGTAAGGCAGGTAAAGCAAAAAATAGCACTCCAATACCTGCCGCAACATGCAACACAACAACACCAATGTGGCAAAGCGAACAAACATCAGCCGTATTATGCTCGTTTTTACCGTGCAATAACTCTGAAAACGCTTGCCTGCTTTGCAAAACCAAACCCTGTACCTGACTTATATGCAACAATGGATGCACTCCATAAACAATTGTCAGATACAGAAAATAAAGCACCAATGCAGCCTTTGCTAATCGACTGTCGCGTGCCTTTTGACCTGATTTTCTGCACTTTACAAACATATCAAAAAATGATTTATCTTTTGCAAAGATACACAAATTATTTAATTAAAAATTAAAAAACCTTTTTTTAGAGTGTAGAGTGTAGAGATTTTTTTGCATTTTGGGAGAAAATGTTCTAAAATTTGTACCTCCCACCTCCACCGTCATTGCGGGTTTGACCCGCAATCCTCTTGTCTGAACTATGATTTTAGTATGATTGATGTGATTGGCAGGATTATAATAATTGTCTGAACCGCTGATTTTCGTATGATTTATATGATTGATGTGATTTCCCTTATTAACAAAAAAATAAGGGTAATGGTGGAGTTATTTTTTTGACTACTAAGGGTGCTTTAATAAATAAGGGTTTTATAAAAATCTTAAAAATCATTCAAAATCAAAGTTCAGACAATGCAAAAAAATAATTCTCAATTCTCCATTCTCAATTAAAAAAAGGGTTTTTAATTTTTAATTGACAAATTTGTGTATCTTTGCATTTTATAATAAATACGAATGAAAACCTTACATTTAGTAGGAGAATATATATTATTGATGAGGCGAGTATTTTCCAAGCCGTTGAAAATGTCTTATTTTCGCAAGCAATTAGTGGAAAATATCAGTGCTTTGGGATTGGATTCGTTGCTTATTGTGGCGATAATTTCTATATTTATGGGAGCGGTGCTGACAATACAGACTACTTTGCAGACCGAAAGTCCTTGGATACCGGCATGGACAGTAGGATTTGTGGTTCGACAGTCGGTAGTGTTGGAATTTTCGCCTACCATTGTGAGTTTATTTTTGGCAGGAAAAATCGGCTCAAGCATTGCCTCTGAAATTGGCACCATGAAAGTTACGGAACAGATTGATGCTCTGGAAACTATGGGTATCAATTCGGCATCTCATTTAATTTTACCCAAAATTGTTGCTTGTGCATTAGCCAATCCTGTTTTGGTCGTTATCAGCATGTTTTTAGCCCTTGCGGGTGGTTTTATGGTCTGCGTTTTTACTACTGCTGTGCCTCCTTTGCAGTATATTGACGGTTTGACTTCCTTTTTTAAAACCTTTGATATTTATTATGCACTTTTTAAGACTTTTGTTTTTGCGATTATAATATCTTCTATATCAGGATTTTATGGATATAGAACCGAAGGAGGTGCATTAGAAGTCGGTAAAGCAAGCACGCAGGCAGTAGTCGGCAGTAGCGTTATTTTACTGTTATTCAATGTAATATTAACTAAAATATTTTTGGGATAATGATACAGGTGGAGCATTTGTATAAATATTTTTCCGGCAGAGAGGTTTTGAGTGATATTTCTACTGAATTTGAACAGGGAAAATGCAATCTGATCATTGGTCAATCCGGCTCCGGCAAAACGGTGTTAATGAAGTGTTTAATAGGACTTTACGGCATTGATAAAGGTTCTATTTTTTACGACAGACGCAATATTGCCCAAATGGGAAAAAAGGAGCGGAATTTGATTTTGCGAGAAATGGGGGTTTTGTTTCAGGGCGGTGCTTTGTTTGATTCTATGTCGGTGTATGAAAATGTTGTTTTTCCGCTGACTATGTTTTCGGATTTGAGCCTTGTTCAGAAGCGAGAAAGAGTAGATTTTTGTTTGCAGAGAGTGCGTTTGGAGAAGGCGCATGATTTGTATCCGTCTCAATTGAGTGGCGGCATGAAAAAAAGAGTTGCCATTGCGAGGGCGATTGCTTTTAACCCCAAATATTTATTTTGTGATGAGCCTAATTCAGGGCTTGACCCAAAAACTTCCATCATTATTGACCAATTGATTTACGAAATTACGCAAGAATTTAACACCACCACTATCATTAACACGCATGATATGAACTCTGTAATGGAAATTGGGGACACGGTTTCGTTTATTTATGAGGGTAAATTATGGTGGCGGGGCAGCAATGCTCAAATTTTACAAACGGACAATGAAGAGTTACGACAATTCATTTATGCGTCCCGTTTTGCACAAGAAATTTACCAAAAACGGACTTAATTTTTTGCCATGAAAGCCATTGATGCGTTGGTGCTAATTTTTACTATTTGGTTTGCTATCAAGGGATTACGTAAGGGATTATTGTCTGAAATTTTTTATATATTAGCCTTCATTGCAGGCGGTTTTGCGATGGTTAAATTTTCTGATTTTACGGCAAATGTATTGCAATGGGAGGGTCAAACGATGCAGTTTTTAGCATCTGGGGTAACATTTTTGGCGGTATCTATTGCGGTTATTTTGCTTGGAAAAGCCTGTAAATCAATCATAAACATTGTTTTTCCTGCTTTTTTGGACAAATTGTTAGGACTGCTCTTTGGGGCAGGTAAAATATTGTTACTGACGGGAATAGTGTTTTATTTTTTAACCCAAATTGATGCCAACGAATACATACTCACTCCGGAACGCAAAGAAGCCTCGATTTGCTACAAACCCACCCTTGCAATGGCTGAATTTTTATTACCTCATTTTAAAAATAAAATATTTATCAAGAAAGAGACTGATAATCAATAAATTAAAAAAAATGAGTACAGAAGAGCACCCGAAATTAAAAGTCCGACTTTCAGGCATTGATTATCTCTTGGAAATCAGCACTTTATTGGTGGTTATAGCAGGTTGTTTCGGGTTTGTTATTTACTGGCAAATGGCACCGCAAACGGTATTTATTCATTACGAATTGAATGGATTGGCAAATAGATTAGGAAGTAAACTTTGGCAATTTCCGCTAATTACCTGTTTAACAACAACTTATGCAGGAATGTTAATTTTGCATAAATATCCACATATCTTCAATTTTCCGATAAAAATAACAGAAGAAAATGCCTGCCATGTTTATAAAGTTGCAATAAGAATGATAAGAATTGTCAATTTTATACTTTGTTCTCTTTTTAGTTGCTTGATTTACTTTCAGTTATATACATTACAAAATCCACTTGCAGGTTTGGAATACAATGTTCCATTTATGTCTGTGATGTGTGTTTTGATGTTGTTACTTTTGATAACTTTTATCATCGGAATTATGAAAATTATGAAATATTGATTAGTAGGGACAAGGTACATCTTGCCAAAAAAAAGGTGAAAGGGACAGGGTACAGGGCTAAAAGGTAAAAGATAGTTGAGAATTGAAATGTTTTTCAAAATTTAGAACAAATTTGTGCAAAAATGCAAAAAAAACTCTATTCTTCCTGTTTCGGCGAGTACTTCCACTCTTTCAAGCCTCGTTTTTCGTTATCAAAAACTGCCCCGATTTGGATAATTTCTTTGCCTGAAAGTTGATATTTCCCCGCATAATTTTTAGTTTCAATCTGTTGCAAAGCATCTTCTACGGTACCGTTGCCATCAAGTTTGAACTCGAAAATATAAATTTTGTCAGGAACTTCTACCACCGCATCACTACTGCCAATTGCCGAGTGCTCTTCCACTTTTATAAACTGTCCCATTAGGTTAAAAAGCAGATAAAATATTGTTTGATAATGCTTTTCCGTTTTATTTTCGAGGTCGTAAGGGATGTTTGCAAAAAACGCTTGCAGACGTTGCATAAATTTTTCAATGTTGCCGTGGTACAAATCCTGTCCAAATTCAACATAAGAAAATTCACGATTTTGCATGTCATTTGGCAAATAAAGAGGACACAGTTCGTTGAGAAAACCATATTTAACCTCCTCATTCGGATAACCGAGAATGTATTGGTTAAAAATCTTATCATATCCCTTAATAGTCAGATAACCACTTTGATACAACACGGGGATAGGATTTTTGTTTTCAAAACGATAATCCATTATCTCTTCCGCATTATATCTTGTTTCGCCTTCCAATTGGGGAACATCAAGTTTAGCATTTTTCACCATTTCTACCAAAAAAGTAGGCGTACCTGTTTTGAACCAATAGAATTTAAACTTATGTTTCTCAAGGATATTGAGTACGCTGAACGGATTATACATCCCAACCACGTCTTCACAAAAATGATAACCGTCATAATAATGCCGTAATTTATCAATTGTCGCCTCCACGCTCATTTTGTTTTTAGTCGCTAACAGTTCAATATCGGGTTGAAAATTTGCCAATAACTCTGCCTCCGAAATACCACAAATTTGAGAATATTCTTCAAACATTGAAATATCATCCAAATGATTTAAATCGCTGAAATCACTTACTCTGGAAAATTTTGTTACTCCTGTCAAAAACACAAACCTTAAATGTTCGTCTTCTGCTTTCAAAACACCATAAAAACCTTTGAGTGTTTTTCGCATTAGTTTATTTAACTCC
>JAISTU010000189.1 GCA_031272415.1 Bacteroidales bacterium
TGTGAGGTAGGGGGTTACACGGATGCGGAATTGTTTCTATACGAGCGTAATTCTGACGCCATTTCAACCGAAAAAACCCTCCAAAATGAAACCCGAAGAGAGGCTTTAGAAGAAGGAGAGGCAAAAGGATTGGCAAAAGGATTAGAAAAAGGCAGGGAAGAAAAAGAAACCTCCATTGTTCTAAAAATGTGGCAAAAGTTACAATCGTTGGAAGAAATTCATGCTTTGACAGACATTCCAATGGCTACAATTGCTGAAATTCTAAAACAAAATGGAATAAATATATAACAATGAAAAATGCAAAAAACCATTCTCCTTTCCTATAAAAAAGTTGAGAATTAAACGATTTTTTTGCATTTTGGGATAAAAACGTTGTAAAATTAGGTAACTCTCAACTATCTTGGGGCAAGGCATCCCTTTCCCCTACAATTTTTAATTTTTAATTGAAAAAAAGTCTTCCTTGCCAGGTATCTTTTTGTTCTAATTTATTTTCTATTAGTTTGAGAATGTTGTCATTACGGATAAGTCCCCATGTAGGTGCTGCCAAATAAGGAGGCGGTACTTCACCTGCTAAACGTTCTATGATGATATGTGGCGATAACTGTTCTAAAAAATCTACTATAAAATCCACATAATCAGGGAGTTCAAAGCGGTAAAAACTTTCTTTTTGCTGCTGATACAGGGCACAAAGAGCCGTATTTTTGAGGATTTGTAATTGATGTAATTTGATAGTGGTGAGTGGTAGAGCGGAAATAATTTTAGCCCAATTGAGCCATTGTTGCGGCGTTTCGTAAGGCAAACCAAAAATAAAATGTGCTCCCGTTGAAAGTCCATATTTTTTTGTTAATTCCAATGCTTTGACGGCAGTTTCAAAATTATGACCTCTATTTACTAATTTAAGTGTTTGATTTTCACAACTTTCTATTCCATATTCGATAATAATATAAATTTTTTTCGCCATTTTTGCAAAATATTCCAATTTTTGTTCATCAATACAGTCCGGACGCGTGCCGATAACCCAGCCAATGATTTCAGGGTGCTGCAAAGAAGGCTCGTAGATAGATTTTAATGTTTCCAATGGTGCATGTGTGTTTGAAAATGCTTGAAAATAAGCCAAATAATGTTTTGCACGTCTGTAACGATTTTGATGAAATTCTATACCTTCTTTAATTTGTTGATTAACAGACTTTTGTGGCGAACAATAAGAAGGATTAAACGCCGAATTATTGCAATAAGTACAGCCGCCTGTGCCTACTGTTCCGTCTCTGTTGGGGCATGTAAAACCGGCATCAATTGCCACTTTTTGCACGCGGGCACCAAATTTTCGCTTAAAATATTCTGCATAGGCATTAAATCGTCGCTCATGCCCCCAAATAAATTCTCTATTTTGATTAAAATCAATCACTTTCACCCCTCCATTTTCCACTTTCCACTAAATTTTCATCTTCCTAAATTTTTAAAATCTTTGATAATCAGCCAAATATCATTAAACCATTTGTAATCTTTGGCATATTGGAAGTTGAGTTGTTGCACAATTTTTGTATCAAAACGCTGTAAATCAACACTATCTGTTGTAAAAAGGACAGATTTTTTTAAAATTGGCAACACAAAATCGTCCGTATTTTCGGCAGGACAATAACCTACCCACGTTTTTTTACCCGTAAAACAAAAAAACAGATTGCGAATATAAATCCGTTTGCTTTTGACTATCCAAATATTAAAAGGCAGCGTAAAAAAGAGTACCAAAGCGACAAGAATGTCCAAAATTCGCTTTTTATGGCGATTTTCTTTGGATGCGATAGAATTAAGTGGCAAAAAATACCCGCTCCCCGAAGTGAGAATAGAATTACTGCCGACAATAAAACTGCTTTCCGATGGTGCAATTTTAAATTCAAGCGAAAAAGATTGCAATTGTTTCATCACATCAATAATTTGTGTAGTAGACATATTTTTATTGCAAAAAATCACCACTCCAATTCGGTAAACCGTAATTATATCTTGCAATTGTCCAATGTGTCCGGTGTAAAACGAAGATGTTGTTTGCGGCAAATGATGCACAAATGCGACAAAATCGGTTTGATAATGTGTCATACTCAACAAAGTTGTAACTCTCTGAATTTCATCTTTTTGACCAATAATTAAAATTCTTTGAGAATGAAATCTGCCGATAGGGTAGGAGCGGATTTTGATTTTTTTGATAATATAACGTAACAGATTGGTAATCATGAAAGTCCATGCAGTTCCCACCACAATGACGGCTCTTGAATATCTGTATTCTTCGGGCAATAGTGCATAAAAAATCAAAATCGTTAATACACCTGCAAATACACCCAAATTGAGCCGCTCAACTTGTATCGGTTTTTTGTAACCTTTGGAAAAAAAGATGCATAAAATCCATATCAATGTAAATACAGGCAACATACCATAAAGATAAGTTGCTGAAAATGAGCCACTTGTATATTCTTGTAGCAATTCATGCCAATGAGTAGCAATGAGCAACAAACCGCCGTAAATGAGTAAAGCATCCAACAGTGGCATTAAAATCGCAGTCAGTAGTCGCCTGATGACGGATAGCAGCGCACGTCCCCATATTGCGACATTGATAAGTAGCGAAAATAAAGATGCGTTGGAGTGCGAAAAATGTTTTTTGGCAAAAATTTGCATCGCTTTGTAAAACACAAACACGTAATTGATGCTGGTTTTTTTGGTACTTTCGCCCTTGTAGTGAATGATACGCGTTTGCGGAAAATAATAATTTTTATAGCCACTTTGCGTAATTCGGTACGACAAATCAATATCTTCGCCGTACATAAAATAGTCTTCGTCCAAAAGCCCGATTTTATCTAAAACACTGTGTCTGAGCAACATAAATGCCCCAGAAAGCACATCTACTTCATTGATTTCATCTTCGGGCAAATAGGTGAGATGATATTTGCCAAAACGTCTGGACTTTTTAAACATTTTAGAGAGACCAAAAATTTTGTAAAAAGCCACACTCGGAATAGGCAAACTACGCTTTGACTCCGGCAAAAATTCACCTTTTCCGTTGACCATTTTTACCCCCAAACCGCCCGCATCAGGCGTACTGTCCATAAATTGAATAATTTTTTCAAATGTATCCGCCTCCACAATCGTGTCCGGATTGAGCAACAAAACATATTCTCCACACGACTTTTTGATGGCTTGATTATTGGCTTTGGCAAAACCTATATTCTCTTGATTTTCAATTAAATATACATCTTTAAATTTCTTTTTGACCATTTCCACAGACTGGTCAACGGAATTATTATCAACTACAAAAACCTCTGCCTCAATACCTTTAATTGCCTCTAAAACAGACTTTAAACACTGTTCCAAAAAGAAGGCTACATTATAATTGACAATAATTATGCTTAATTTCATAAATTTCTTATTTAAAATGGGTTAAAAAATGACAAATACGGTTCTTCTATTTTTGGCTCTTCCTTCTTCGGTTTTATTGTCTGCAACCGGCTGAGTATCAGAATATCCCTTATATTTTAAGCGATTGGCGGCAATATATTCCGACTGCAAATATTGATAAACACTTTTGGCACGATTTTCAGATAAAACCAAATTGGATTGATATGTGCCTACATTATCCGTATGTCCTTGAATTTCAATATTTATTGCAGGATTATCTTTTAAAAATTCTATCAAAATATCCAGCACTTTTTTGGAGGCTTCGGTCAAATCAAAAGAGTTGGTTTCAAAATAAATATCATGAATTTTGTAGGGTATTCCTTTTTGAACTTCTTGTAAATCAAAATCGACACTGCCCGCAGGATACATATATAATCCGCTGTCTATCAACTTTTTAGGTGCAATATAACGTGCCTCATAAACATATCCTTCTTGTTTTATGGTGAGCAAATAATCGTCCTGTGTTTGGTCAATAATAGTGGTATACTGTCCTGTATGTTGGTCAATATTAACATCTATCGTTTGTTTGGTTTGGATATTTTTTAAATGCAGTTTTGTTTCTTTTTCTGTATCCATATTATTTACTTTTCCCTTGACTAACAACACTTTATCCGGTCTTGCCTCATCATAAAGGTCAAATTGATAAATATTCCAATTGTTTGCCAATTTATTGGAGGCAAAATAGGCTCTCTCACCGAAAGTGCTTACAAATAAGCCTAAATCATCATTTTCCGAATTGATGGGATAGCCTATATTGACAGGTTTGCCCCATTTATTTTCTGCATCTTTACGCGAAAAATAAATATCATAACCGCCCAAACCGGTAAAACCGGTGGAAGAATAATACAAAGTTTTATTGTCGCTATGCAAAAAAGGTGATTTTTCATCCGCAGAAGAGTTAATCGGTTTGCCTACATTTTGTGCTTGTTGCCAATTCCCGTTAGCGTCCATGACCGAAAAATATAAATCATAACCGCCCAAACCGCCAGGTCTATCGCTGGCAAAAATTAACATTTTTCCGTCTGCACTAATGCTTGGCTGCGACTCCCAACAATTAGGCAAATTGATGGCTTTTCCCATGTTTTGGGGTGTTGTCCATTCGCCATTTTTTAATTCGGAAAAATACAAATCACAATTATAATACAAATTGCCCAAATTATCTATCGGCTCTTCCGAACAACGCGTAAAAACCATGTAATTATTGTTTGCCGTCAGCGAAGGAGAGCCTTCATTATTGCTCATATTGAAAGGGGGCGACGGCATTGGATTTCCTGTTTCAAATTCACCATCTGCTTGTCGCCGGCTGACGGTGAAAATTTCTTTAATTTCCGACTTTTTAGTGCCAAATTGTTGCGAAATAACAATTTGTTTGCGAGTAAAAAACAAATATTCATTATCAGGCGAAATGCTTGCCAAATATTCATCGTCAGAAGTAGAAACATTTTTTACCTGTTGTGGCGAAAAAGGCACAGGATTTCCGTACAATTGAACATATTTTTTGGAATATTGCAAAAACCACTCCGCCTCATTCAATTGTTTTTCATTTTTTATCAATTCCGGCTCTTGGGTAAAAAATTCTAATGCATCTACCGCTTTTTTGTATTCTCCGATAGAATAATACAATTTTCCCAAATACAAATAAGAGGTTAAATTATATTGCGGACAAATTTGAACTACTTTTTCAAAATAACCTATTGCTCTCATTAACAGTGATTTATCTGATTGACTGCCTCTCTCAATTTGGTAAATTGTTTTCATACCTAAATGATAGTAGGGGACAGCCCAATCGTCTTGCTCGTCAATACATTGTTTATACAAAGTTGTGGCTTTGTCAGAATTGCCTTTTTTTTGGGCATCCAAAGCCTGATTGTATAATTTTTCTGCTTTTTTGCTCAATTCTATTTCACATGGATATTTTTTTTGTCCGTAAGAAACATAAAAAAGACAACAAAATAATCCAATTATGCAAATTATATTATAACTAATCCTTCTTCCCATTTTTTAACAATATCAACTTTTTTTTTAATATAGTTACTCTTTTTGCAAAGATACACCTTTTTGTCAATTAAAAATTAAAAACTTTTTTTTCAGAGTGTAGAGTGAAGAGTGTAGAGTGTAGATTTTTTTGCATTTTGGAATAAATTTGTTATAAAATTGTACAAAAAATCACAATAAATAAAAAAAAACACCGTTATAAAAAGATAAAAAAATCAGTTTATTTCGATATATAAATGAAAATTTTTGAAAATATTTCACTCTTGGAATACAATACATTTGGGATTGATGTGCAAGCCAAACGTTTGATTTGCATTGAAAATGAAGACTCTCTGCCTGCTATTTTGCAACAATACAGTAGGGTAGGGGAGGATATTATTTTGGGAGGTGGCTCTAATGTGTTGTTTTCCAAAGATTTTGAGGGTACAATTTGGCAATTGCAAACAAAGGGAATTGAAATTGTCGAAAAAACAGATAATAAAGTGAAAATCAAAGTAAAAGCAGGTGAAAAGTGGGATAATTTTGTTCAATTTTGCCTTCGTAATGGGTATTATGGTTTGGAAAATTTGGCAGGTATTCCCGGACAAGTAGGCAGTACGCCGGTACAAAATATTGGTGCTTATGGAGTGGAAGTGAAAGAATTTATAGCCGAAGTGCATGCTTTTTCATTTTTTAGAAAAAAAAGGTGCATTTTTGCAAAAAATGAGTGTGATTTTGATTATAGGTCAAGCATTTTTAAGAAAAAATATCGTAATGAATTGTTAATCACTGATGTAGTTTTTGAATTATCTTTGTTTTTTACCCCCAATCTTACTTATTCGGATGTGGCGAAAACGCTTGAGAATGAGAAAAATATCACTCCGCAACTGCTGTATGATACTGTTTTAAATATTAGAAATTCAAAACTCCCTGATTATCATTTAGTTGGAAATGCAGGCAGTTTTTTTAAGAATCCGATTTTGCCTAAAAAAGATGTTCTGCGTTTGTTGGAAATATACCCTGATTTGAAAATGTATAATCTTGATAATCAGTATGTTAAATTATCTTGTGCACAATTGATTGAAGCAACAGGGTGGAAAGGAGTACAAAGGGGAAATGTAGGGGTAGATAAAAAGCAGGCATTGATATTGGTCAATTATGGCGCTGCCTCCCCCAATGAAATTTTAGAACTTGCAAAAGATATACAAAATGCTGTGTATCAACAATTTAAAGTAAAAATAGAACCGGAAGTAAATATAATTTAAAATAAAAAAATAAAATGATAGAGATAGTTTGTGTCAATAAAGGAAATGAAAAAAGGCTATTGCCGCCGGGCATGTTGCTCAAAGATATAGCGGCAGAATTGAATGTACAGTTACCGTATCCGATTTTGGGAGCAAAGGTAAATAACAGGGTACGGTCGCTCAATTTTTCGGTTTTTACATCCAAAGTGATTGAATTTTTTGATGCCTCTTCTTATGAGGGTTATCAAATTTATGAGCGGTCGCTTTGTTTTTTGCTCTACAAAGCCGTCAAAGATTTGTACCCGCATGAAGATATTATTATCAAACATTCCATTTCAGGCGGTAAATATTGTGAATTTGAAAACTCAAAATTTGGTGTAAATGAGCATATTGTAAAGAAATTAGAAGCCTATATGCGCATGCTGGTCGAAGATGATATTCCTTTTGCGCGACAAAAAATGCTCACCGCAGAGGCTGTTGATTTGTATGCACAAAAAGGAATGACGGATAAGTGTAAATTGCTCAAAGACAGGAACATATTCTATACCTCTGTGTATAATATTCAAGACACGGTGAATTATTTTTTTGGTTGTTTGGTACCTTCAACGCGTTATTTATCCTATTTTGGGCTTTCTCGTTATGAAAATGGGCTGTTACTGAAAACGCCATCTCGCCGTTTGCCCAATAAATTGATGCCTTCCCATAGCGCCCCCAAATTATTCTCCATTTTTAAGGAGCATAAACAGTGGAGCAAATTGATGGATGTGCAATATGTGGGCGACCTCAATGAGGTGGTCAGAAATGGAAAAATTACCGATTTTGTACTTATGTCGGAGGCATTACAAGAGAAAAAATTGATTTCCATTGCAGACGAAATCAAAAGCAAAGAGGGCATAAAAGTGGTGTTATTGAGCGGACCTTCTTCTTCCGGCAAAACAACTACATGTCGCCGTTTGTCGGTGCAGTTGGGCGTTTTAGGGTTTCAGCCTGTCCAAATTTCTGCCGATAATTATTTTGTAGAAAGAGATTTTACGCCCAAAGATGAAAATGGAAATTATGATTTTGAACATATAGAAGCGCTTGATTTACAATTGTTTAACCAACATTTGGGAGACCTGATTGAGGGCAAAGAGGTCAAAACACCTACTTTTAATTTTCAAACAGGACATAAAGAATACAAAGGCGACACAATGAAATTGAGCCAAAATTCCATCATTATTATTGAAGGGATACATTGTCTGAACCCCAAAATGACGGAAAAAATAGATAATGATTTGATTTACAGAGTATTTGTATCTGCATTGACATCTTTGGCAATGGATAAGCATAATCCTATTCATTCTAATGATAATCGCTTGATTCGCAGGATGGTAAGAGATTTTAATTATAGAGGTTACTCGGCAGTAGAAACTTTACGGCGGTGGGCTGGTGTCCGAAAGGGCGAGGAAAAATGGATATTTCCTTTCCAAGAAAATGCCGATGTGATGTTTAATTCCGCCATGTTGTGCGAATTAGGTTTGTTGAAAACATACGCACTACCGCTACTCAACAATGTGCCTGAAAATATTTCAGAGCGTACAGAGGCAATGCGGTTGATGAAATTGTTGAATTATTTTTTAGATATTCCTGCCACAAGCGTACCACATTCATCTATTTTAAGAGAATTTTTTGGAGGCAGCGTGTTTAAATATTAGAATTTGGATTGTAGATTTACGATTGTAGATTTACACTCTAACTATAATTTCATTTTATACAACTTTTTATATTCCCGACTTCTATGGAAAAAGGTAAAATATCAGAATTAACGTGAAAATAAGAACATTATTGCATAAATGGCACATATTATACTAAAATGATTTTAACTTTATACCATTGCCCACAGTCATCATTGCAGGTTTGCCTTGCAATCCCCACTTTTATACAATGGACTGTTTTTTAGAACAAATTTCTCCCAAAATGCAAAAAAAATAAAAAACATTTTGTAGTCCGTTGAAAATTAAAAAAATCAGCACTGATTATCAGTTAATTAACTGTTTTTTTGATGCCTTTGTAACATTTTTTTTTAATTTATTACAAAAGTTTTTGCTGTATGTTACATTTTTTTTGCTGTATGTTACAAAGTTCTCATTTGGGAATTGTATCTTTGCAAAACATTAAATTTTTTATATAAATTAGTCATTAAAAAAAAGTCAAATTTATGAAGACGCAATTAAAGAGAAAAGTAGTAACATTGAGCATTTTAATGTTCATCAGTGCAAGTTGGTTGCACGCACAAGAAGCCCCTTATAAATATGGTATAGGGGTAAATGTATTATCAATGGAGGCGGTGTCATTTAAAGCATTTATGTCGCCCAAATTAGCCATTGAGATGGAGTTAGGGTATAAATGGACATATCCGGGCGGTAGGCAAAGCAGTGCTTATGGCTGGGGGTATGGCTATTATTATTCCTACTATTTGCCTACATTAGAACTCAGTCCTAACTTTGTTTATCAGAGCAATATAAAGGATTGGCAATGGGGCAGGTTGGACTATTTAGTGGGAGGCGGTTTGAGTATCGGCTACACTTGGTGGTGGGGACGTTCAGGTAAATTAGGTCTCAATGCCATCGGAGGTGTAGAACTCAAATTTAATAAAATTCCGCTTGCAGTTCAAACAGATTTCCGTCCGGGCTATGGAATGGTTTTCAGAAAAGGATTTACGTATCACTTTTTTGATTGGGGTATAAACATTAGTGCAAGATACTGTTTCGGAAAAAAGTAAGCAATTAATTAAATAAAGTCATTCACATTAAAAAAAATTAAGTAATAATGAAAATTTTAAACATCAAATTCAGAAAAGCGTTTTTAACGCTCACATTGACGCTTGCCACTTCATTGTCGGCAATGGCAGCAGACGTGCTTTGGAATAGTAATCAAATTATTGCAAGCAACGCAACTTTTTATGTGCATTTTTTTCTTTTGAAATGGAGGCACAAGAGTATGAAAGTGTAGAGACGTGGCGTGCTACGTCTCTACATTATTTATATTCCTTTGAATATCATTATTTTATATCCATTTTCAAAAATAATTTTCAATTTAAAAAGTTCATTTTTTAGAACATTTTTATCCCAAAATGCAAAAAAACTCTTAATCCTCAACTTTTTTATAGCAAAGGAGAATGAATTTTTGCATTTTTCATTTTACGTATTTATTCCGTTTTGTTTTAAAATTTCTTCAATTGTAGTCATCGGAATATCTGTCAAAGCATGAATTTCTTCAACTGATTGCAACTTTTGCCACATTTTTAGGACAATTTCGGCATCTCTTTCTACTCTTCCTTCTAC
>JAISTU010000080.1 GCA_031272415.1 Bacteroidales bacterium
TTTTTCGTTGTAGAGACGGTGCATGCATATAAAATCTTGTTAATCAAAATAATCATTCAAAATCACAGTTCAGACAAGGCGGGTGCGAAAATGCAAAAAAAAATAATAAACCCACAAAAAAATCGTTAAAAGAAGAAATTATATTTTGATAAAAATGCTCAATAGCAAAATCAATTTTTTGTCATTTCCGTTGTTGTTGGCGCCAATGGAGGATGTAACAGATGCTGTTTTTCGGAAAATTTGTAAGGATTGTGGAGCAGACGTGGTATTCAGTGAATTTGCGTCTGCAGATGCACTTATACGCAATGTAAAGCCGACTTTGGAAAAATTGCAATTTGATGAAACAGAACGACCATTTGGTATACAAATCTTTGGTAATGAAATAAATACAATGTGTGAGGCTGCCATTATTGCCCAAAGTTTGCACCCCGATTTTATTGACATCAATTGGGGATGTCCTGTCAAAAAAGTGGCAGCAAAAAGTGCC
This sequence comes from Bacteroidales bacterium, assembly GCA_031272415.1. Taxonomy (GTDB): domain Bacteria; phylum Bacteroidota; class Bacteroidia; order Bacteroidales; family WCHB1-69; genus JAISTU01. Next base: position 488 of record JAISTU010000080.1, read on the forward strand.
GGTTCGGGTATGTTGCAAAATATCCCGCTTTTGTTGTCTATCACCAAAGCAGTAGTGAAGTCGGTACAGATACCTGTAACTGTCAAAACGCGTCTGGGCTATGACCTCCAAAGCGAAATGATAACCGACTTTGCAGAAAAATTGCAAGATGTTGGTATTCAAATGATTACCGTTCATGGACGTACAAAAACACAAATGTACAAAGGTGTTGCAGATTGGACTTTGATTGGAAAATTAAAGCAAAATCCCCGCATTCATATCCCCATTATCGGCAATGGAGACATTGTATCTGCTCAACAAGCCGCTGATTATCAACAACTTTATGCCGTAGATGGCATTATGATAGGACGGTCTGCAATAGGAAATCCATGGATATTTAAGCAATGTAAAGACTTGATTATCAACAATATACAGCCATCCTACCCTTCCAACAAAGACAGACTAAACATTTGCAAGCAACATTTTCAATTGTCCATTGCCACAAAAGGTGATTTTTATGGCATATTGAACATGCGAAAACATTATAAGCACTACTTTTCAGGTTTTGAAAATTTTAAAGACCTGAAAATAAGGCTATTAACGAGCAACAATATATCCCAAATAGAAGATATTTTTCAGCAAATAGAAGACAAATATTGCTAATTTGCCAACTTATTTTTCTACAATTTCCACTGAAATAATGCGAACATCTTCCACCGGTCTATCTTGTGAGCCGGTAGTTACGGAGGCAATTTTGTCAATGACATCCAAGCCCTCAATTACCTGCCCATAAACGGTGTATTCGCCGTCTAAAAAAGGAGTTCCGCCCACTGTTTTGTAGGCATCTCTTTGCTCTTTTGTCATCGGGGTGGCTCTTCGGGCATCCATTGCGTTCAATTGTTCATCGGTATATTTATTGCCATCAACAATGTAAAACTGCGAACCCGAAGATGCTTTTTGAGGATTCATTGTCCTTGCCGCCGCCAAAGCACCTTTTACGTGGTAAAGGCTCGACACAAACTCTGCCGGTATGGTATAGTTCGGACCGCCACTACCCAACATCGCATTAGGCTGCGCATTTCTTGAATCAGGATCGCCCCCTTGAATCATAAAATTTTTAATCACTCTGTGAAAAAGAAGACCATCGTAATAATGTTCTTTGACCAATTTAACAAAATTATCCCTGTGCAAAGGAGTTTCATTAAAAAGTTTAATTTTCATGTCTCCTGCGGTCGTGCGCATTAGTACAATTACTTCTTTTTTGTCTGTTTTCTTCGCCTCTTCAGACTTATTTTGTGCTGATAATGAGGCATTAAATGCTAATATACTCATCGATAATATACAAATTGCTAATTTTCTCATAAAATAATTACAAAAAATTGAATTAAAAACATTTCCTTTAATACAAATTTTGTGCCTGAAATTATTTGCTATCCCAAAATGCAAAAAAATAATTCTCCATTCTCCATTCTCCATTATGCTATTATTTTTCGCTTTTTACATCCATTGCATCTCTTAAAAGGTTTCCGCAGAGCATAAAACAAAATACCAAAATCATAATTGCAATCGCCGGAATAATTGCCATGTAGGGATAATCCAAAATAATGTATGCATAATTTTCTTTAATCATACTGCCCCAAGACGGCAAAGGAGGCTTAATTCCCAGCCCCAAAAAACTCAACCCTGCTTCGGTGAGAATTGCGGATGCAAAATTACCCGCCGCAATGACCGCCAATGTGCCGGTAATATTAGGCAAAATATGCTTAAATATAACGGTTATATCTCTAAATCCAAGCCCTTTTGCCGCCTCCACAAACTCTTTTTCCCGCAAAGATAAAAATTCACCCCGCGTTACACGGGCTATATCTACCCACATCGTCAGACCAATAGCCACAAAAATTTGCCAAAAACCGGAACCTAACACAAAACTAATCGCTATCGCCAACAAAAGAGACGGAATTGCCCACACAACATTGATAAACCACATAATTATACTGTCAATTTTCCCCCGATAATAGCCCGCCACTGCACCCAACAAAACGCCAATCAATAAGGCTATTGCAACAGATACAAAACCTACAGAAAGACTCACACGAGAGCCTATAATCATCCGAGATAAAATATCCCTGCCGTAACGGTCTGTTCCTAATATAAATACTTGATTATCAATGTTTTGCAACGCCATTTTCTGTAAATTTGCAATCGGAAAATGTTGTTTTTTACCATCAACAGTGTAAAACTCAATTTGTTCATTTTGCTTTGTAATTTCATGTTTATCCGAGAGCGGAAAACAAACGTCTGCCAAATGATATGTTGCCAAATTGTAGGGTGAAACCTCGTTAAATAACTCAACCTCAATAGAATCCGCAACAAAATAATACTTCTTAATCGGAATTTTTGTATAGGAAGACTCTTGCCCAAAAAGCATGATATAGAGAAAGTTATGTCGCTCAATGCTCTGATTGCGTCTTACTTTCAAAAAAGTAATTTTTGAGAAAGGTTTTTGCAGATTGATTTCCAAAATTTGTTCATTGCAAGCGGGTGTAGAGTCGGGTGTAATCAAATAGCCTGCTACTGCAATAAAAACAAAAAATCCCAAAATCCCCACCAACACTTTGCCTTGCGTTTTTTTGAAAAATCTTTGCCAAGCAATTGCCTGCAAAGAATGCGAAATATGACTCTTTTGTTTTCTTAATATCTTGTTTTTTAGGTATTTAATGTTATTTTGAAATGACATAATTGAGTTACAAAAAACGTAAAATAATAAAACGCCGACAAAAACCACACGATGATGTCAGCGTTTTACAGCGGTGCGGACGGGACTCGAACCCGCGACCCCGTGCGTGACAGGCACGTATTCTAACCAACTGAACTACCGCACCGGTTAGAGTTTTGCAAAGATACACTTTTTTTTGATACAAAAGTTAAATCCTCAAAAAAAAATTTTACTTTTTTTTGCAACAAATAGTCTAAAATATTGATTTTCAATAAATTATAACATTGAAGTTTTTTTTTCATTATTTTTTTTTATTTATAATTTCTAAATAAACGGTTGTTTTCCACCATTTGACCGTCCATCCACCGTCATTGCGGGCTTGCCCCGCAATCCCCTTGCCTGAACTGTGATTTTCACAAGATTTATATGATTAGCATGATTATTTTATGATTGTAAAGACGTTGCGTGCAACGTCTCTACCTTCCCCTTATCTGAACTTTGATTTTGAATGATTTTTTTGATTT
>JAISTU010000089.1 GCA_031272415.1 Bacteroidales bacterium
AAAAAAAATCTACACTCTTCACTCTACACTCTGAAAAAAAGGTTTTTAATTTTTTATTGACAAAAAGGTGTATCTTTGTAAAATAGTTTTTTAAAGCAGAAATAAAATATTTTAATGGATAAAAATACAATTATAGGATTATTATTGATAGTGGCGTTGTTGATTGGTTATTCCATTTGGAACTCGCCCTCAAAAGAAGAAAAAGAAGCACAACAAAGAGCAAAAGACTCTTTGCAAAGGGAAACAATTGCTAAACAAGTGGAAGACTCGTTAGCAAAATTGCAAACAGAAATTATGGATACTGTAAAGGCTGAAAAACAAAATAAAAAACAGGAAACAGTTGATAATCAAACAGTTGCAAAAAATCAATTTGGCTCTTTTGCGACCTCTGCAAGCCAACAAAATGTTGCCCCTATTTTGGTGGAAAATGATTTATACCGCTTGCAAATCAATCCAAAAGGTGCTCAAATTGAGCGTGTTGAACTCAAAAATGTAAAAACATGGGACAAACAGCCACTCGTTTTGCTTAACCCTGAAGATGACCACAAATTTGGTTTTTCGTTTTATACCGATTATTTGAGTTTGCACACCTCCGATTTGCATTTTTCATTGGTCAATGATATTGCAGAAGGCGATACTTTGTCTGTGCAAGGTGCTGATAGTCTGCAAGTTGTGCTGCGATTGTACCCTAATTTAGAAGACGGCAGTTTAGATACAGCCGCTTATATTGAATATGTGTATATTGTTCGCGGAGATGATTATCGTACTGCATTGAAAATCAACTTTGTAAACACATCCCAATATCTTAATCGCAACCAACATGAGTATGAATTAACATGGCTGACGACCCTGCATCAACAAGAAAAAAATCGCAAAACAGAAATGCAGGCAACAAATATCTATTACAGTGATATTGAGGATGTTGAAAATCTCAAAGAAAGTGCAGACGCAGGGGATTCGGTATCTTATACCACGCGTGTTAAGTGGGTGTCTTTCAAGCAAATGTTCTTCACCTCCACGCTCATTGCCGATAATTATTTTGATAATGGAACTTTTGTAACCGCCATGCCCAAAGGCAACAAAACAGCCGATTGTCTCAAAGATTTAAAAGCCAGATTAACCTTGTCCATAACCGAAAATCAACCTTCTTTTGGCTTAAATTTCTATTTCGGACCCAATAAATACAATCTGCTCAAAAAGTATGACATCGGTTTGGAAAACCAAATCTTTTTGGGGCGCTCTATCATTGCGTGGATAAACAAATTTGCCATTATTCCCATTTTTAACTTTTTTGAAGGTTTTGGATGGCATTATGGATTGATTATCTTAATATTAACCATTATTATCAAATTGGTTTTGTTTCCTTTAACGGCAAAAAGTTACAAATCTTCTGCCCGAATGCGTGTGGTCAAACCGCAAGTGGATGAGATTAGCAAACGTTATCCTAAACAAGAGGACGCCATGAAAAAACAACAGGCTATTATGGGGCTTTACCGTCAATTAGGCATCAAGCCTATGGGCGGTTGTTTGCCAATGTTGTTGCAATTTCCTATTTTGGTGGCAATGTTTAGATTTTTCCCTGCCGCTTATGAATTAAGACAACAGTCGTTTCTTTGGGCGGACGACCTGTCCACTTATGATGCCATTGTGAGTTGGAATCAACATATTCCCATAATATCTTCATTTTACGGCAATCACATTAGCCTTTTTACGCTTTTGATGACCATTGCAACGCTCTTTTACACCATTTTAAACAACAAAATGATGTCCGCAGGAGGCAATGAACAACAAATGAAAATAATGAAATGGATGATGTATTTAATGCCGATAATGTTTTTGGGAATATTTAATAATTATGCTGCAGGATTAAGTTATTATTACTTGTTAGTCAATCTGATAACATTTGTTCAAATGGGTGTTTTTCGCTTAACTATCAATGAAGATAAACTTCGCCGTCAAATGGAAACTTATAAGGCAAAACCTGTCAAAAAGAGCAAATGGCAAGAGCGAATGGATAAAATGATGAAGGCACAACAAGAACGTGCTAAAGCCAACGCAAGTGCCAACTCTCGTAACGCTTTGCCGCCAACCAAACAAAGAAGTAATACATCCTTGCAAAATAAAAAGAAAAGATAATCGTTGTATAGAAAATATTTGTCAAAAATCGTAATAAAATCAATTAAAATATGTCGATAGTAAAAATAACATCAGGCAGAGCCTCAAAAGAATTAGCCTCAAAAATTGCCAAAGAATACAATCAAAAATTGGTAGATGTTGAAATAATGACTTTCAGTGATGGCGAATTTCAGCCGTCCTATCAGGAAACATTGCGGGGAAGCGATGTATTTATTATACAATCTACTTATCCACCGGCAGATAATTTAATGGAATTGTTGTATTTGATTGACGCCGCCAAGCGTGCTTCTGCACACAGAATTATAGCCGTAATGCCTTATTTTGGCTGCGCCAGACAAGATAGAAAAGATAGACCGCGCGTTTCTATCGGCGCCAAATTGATAGCCAACATGCTCACCGCAGCAGGTGTAGATAGAATAATTACAATGGATTTGCATGCAGACCAAATACAAGGTTTTTTCGATATAACAGTAGATCATCTTTATGCGTCAAGCCTTTTTGTACCTCTTTTAAAGAGCCGTAAAATGGAAAATTTATGCATAGCCTCGCCCGATACAGGCGGTACAAGACGCGCAGCCGTTTATGCCAAAGAACTCAATGCAGACCTCGCCATTGGCTACAAACAACGTCCCAAACCCAATGTTATCGGCTCGCTGCAAATTATTGGCGATGTAAAAGATAAAAATGTAATTTTAGTAGATGATATTATTGATACGGCAGGCACTATTTGCAAAGCCGCCAATACTATCAAAGAATTAGGGGCAAAAAGCGTAAGAGCAATGTGCGTACATCCTGTTTTATCCGGCAATGCCTATCAAAATTTGGAAGATTCATGCCTTGAGGAAGTGATTGTTACTGACTCTATTCCGCTAAAACAAAAATCGGATAAAATAACCGTCATTTCAGTAGATAAACTGTTCGCAACAGTCATTGAAAGCGTTATTTCCAATCGGTCTATCAATAAATTGTTTGAATTTTAGAGAAAAAGAGACAAAAAGAGTGTCAAAAGGAATGGATTCCATAAAAAAAATATTTAAAACAGGCTTTGGACCTTCGAGTTCTCATACAATGGGACCTGCCAATGCAGCCGATAATTTTTTAAGAAAATGCCCTGCCGCAGACCATTATAAGGTAATCCTTTACGGCAGTTTGGCGGCAACAGGCAAAGGTCATCTGTCTGATAAAATATTGCGTAAACAATTCTCTAACAAACAATTAGAAATCGAATGGCAACCCAAAATATTTCTCCCTGAACACCCCAACGGCATGGAGTTTTTTGGATTTGACACGGCGAACAATGTACTACTTTCTTGCAAATATTTTAGCATTGGTGGTGGTGATATATCGTTAGACGGCACCCATTCTGCCGATAAAAATGTTTATCCGCTCTGCAAAATGAAAGATATTTTAGAATATCTTAAAACAAGGCGATTGTGGGAATATGTAGCCGAGTGTGAAGAGGAGGATATTTGGGATTTTTTATCGCAAACATGGAAAACAATGCAAACCAGCATTCACAACGGTTTAGACCATGAAGGTACTTTGCCCGGCAGTTTGCAATTGCCTCGCCGTGCGTCTTCGGTATATAGCAAATTGCACGGCATGAATCATACTTTAAAAGAGCGTTATTTTGCGATGGCATTTGCATTTGCAGTCGCCGAAGAGAATGCATCTGGTAGTCAAATTGTTACAGCCCCAACTTGCGGGTCGTGCGGTGTTTTGCCGGCGGTGTTGCATGCACACGCTCTTTCCTATCCTGCCACTGAAAAAAGGATGTTACATGCCTTAGCAACAGCGGGATTGATTGGGAATATTATCAAATACAATGCTTCTTTGAGTGGTGCGGAGGTAGGCTGTCAGGGCGAAATAGGCTCTGCTTGTGCTATGGCAGCAGGTGCATTGTGTCAATTGTTAGGAGGCTCGGCTCAACAAATTGAATATGCTGCCGAAATGGGTTTGGAACATCATTTAGGATTGACCTGCGACCCTGTTTGCGGATTGGTGCAAATCCCTTGTATTGAGCGTAATGCGTTTGCAGCATTAAGGGCTACCGACGCCGGTTATTATGCCACTTTCACAGACGGCACACATCTCATCAGCCTCGACAAAGTTATCAATGTAATGAAAAATACAGGACTTGACTTGCCCTCTGTTTATAAAGAAACTTCTTTGGGCGGCTTGGCATTGTAGATGCAAAGCAAAACAGACAAAAG
>JAISTU010000111.1 GCA_031272415.1 Bacteroidales bacterium
ATTTTTCAGACATCAATATTTCTTCTATTTTTTATCTTTTTTACAAAGATACACAAAAAAATCAATTAAAAATTAAAAACTTTTTTTTAGTGTGTAGAGTGCAGAGTGTAGAGTGTAGATTTTTTTTTGCATTTTTGAATAAAAACGTTCTAAAAAATGAATAATTTACAATAATATCGGCGATTTGACGTTAATAAAACAATGTAAGACAAAACTTTAATAAAATGAAAAATGGAATAGGAAAATACAACAAACATTATTACACCGGCAATCACTTGAGTAGCACGCAGTTAGTAACAGATGGGACAGGTGTGGCTATACAGCAAGTTGAATATGCACCTTTCGGGGAAGTGGTTAATGAATATAATATAGATTGGAGCAGCGGACAAGTGCCTGATTTTAAGTTTAATGGGAAGGAATTGGATGAAGAAAATGGTATGTATTATTTTGAGGCGAGGTATCATGCACCACCAAGTTTTATTTCGAGAGATGTTCTTTTTGAGGAAAAGCCGTGGATGAGTCCGTATGCATATTGTTCTAACTCGCCTGTGACACGAATTGATCCAAGCGGGATGTCGGATGGAGACTATCACAAATGGAACGGAGATAAAATCGGGACTGACGGGAAAAATGATAATAAGATACACATCGTAAGTGATAGAAAAAGTATCAAAACTATCCGCCAAAATGATAAGCATAATAAAATTACAGATACAAAAGATGCAAAAATTGATATTACTATAACGAAAGGTGCTTTAACGGAAGTCCTTGATGTATATGATAGGGCAGTCAAAAATGGTGGAAATGCAGAAGAAGCCTCTGTGGTTTCTGAAGATGGGAAGACTATCAAAAAAAGTGAAACAGGAACAAGCAAAGGGGTAAATATTCCTTCTCATCCTGCGGATGGGAATTGGACGAGCATACATTCGCATCCATTAGGATTAGACGAAAATAATGGTTGGTATGAACCTTACAAATCATTTGCAAAAGAAAACGAGGAAGCTAAAGACGAGTATTTATTTAAGAATTATATTTTAAACATTATTGTCGGACATTTAAAACCCGAATGGAGTTCTGTCTTAAATGATTATGATTATGATAATAGACAACGAGTCGCTGTTTTTTATGACCAAAAAGCCAAACAATTGGGGCAAATGTCTTTATCGACCATTCGTAAAATTATTAATCCATGGAAAAAATAATTTATATTATTTTGCTGTTGTTTTGTTGCTCTACAAAACTTTATTCTCAATTTGAGAGTATAAATTGCATAATTTTAATAGATGGAAAATTATCCAATTCTTTGAATGGTTACATTGAGTATGTTAATGATTCAAAAGACACACAAGTGTTTTATTTTCTTATTATATATGGAGAAATTCGGTTTGACAAAAGTGATGCTATTTTTCTTTGCAAATTACCAGATACTTGTATTGTAAAAATGCATCTATTTTTTAGAGAGTATTCCAGAGGTCTACCTAAACAATATCATTATGAATCGTTTTTTACTATTAAAGATATTTTTCACTCCGCTTTGATAGTTATTAGTATCACAAATATAAATAAAAGAAAAAATACCTATTATTTCAATATTTATATTGATAATAGAGGTCGTTATAATTATCCTAAAGGCAAAAAACTCTACAAAAAACCAGTTTCAATATTTCACAAAGTTATTTAGGTTATAAAATTGTATTATTCGATTTTTGTAATTTTATTTTCAAATCAAAAAGTGTAATTTTGAAAAATAGCAAAAATATAATTGCTAAAATGAAAATAATAAGAAAAGTTTTCAATTCTCCATTCAAAAAAAAGTGTATTTTTGTAAAATAGTAAAAAAACAAAATAATGTAGCATTATGAGCAGATATTTAGACCCGCGTGTGGATTTGGTTTTTAAGAAAATTTTTGGGGAACATCCTGATTTGTTGATAAGTTTTCTCAATGCTTTGATTCCGTTGCCAAAAGGGAAGGAAATAAGTAGCATTGATTATTTGCCGGCGGAGTTAGTGCCCAATACTCCGCTGGGAAAAGATTCAATTGTGGATGTGCGTTGTGTGGATAACTGTGGGCGTCAATTCATGGTGGAGAGGCAGATGTTGTGGACGTCAAGTTTTCGCAGTCGCATGGTTTTTAATTCGTCAAAAGCCTACGTGAAGCAGTTGGCGGTTGGGAAACCATACGATTTGCTTGAGCCTGTGTATGGTATCGGCATTGTCAATGCAAAGATTTTCCCCGAAAAAGAGCAGTTTTATCATCATTATAAGGTGGTTAACGTTGAAGACAGCGAAGATATTATTGAAGATTTGGAGTTTATTTTGGTGGAACTGGAAAAGGATATAAAACTGAAAGGTTTGACGAAATTGCAACATAAACAGTTGGCTGTCTTGTGGTTACGCTTTTTGAAAGAGACGCGAGGGGATAGGACTATAGGGGCTTCTGAATTATCTCAACATGCCGAACTTCAAAAAGCGGTAAGTATCTGTGAGGTAGGGGGGTACACGGATGCGGAATTATTTCTATACGAGCGTAATTCAGACGCCATTTCAACCGAAAAAACCCTCCAAAACGAAACCCGAAGAGAGGCATTAGAAGAAGGAAGAGCAGAAGGGAAAATAGAGGGAAGAGTAGAAAAAGAAACCTCCATTGTCCTAAAAATGTGGCACAAGTTGCAATCAATCGAAGAAATTCATGCTTTGACAGACATTCCAATGGCTACAATTGAAGAAATTCTAAAACAAAATGGGATAAATACATAAAATGAAAAATGTAAATTCTCACCGTACTTATCATTTTCCCGA
>JAISTU010000187.1 GCA_031272415.1 Bacteroidales bacterium
ATAAAGTGTAGATATTTCATGCAAATCAGAGGGAATATTGTTAAATCGTGGTGCAAAAATTGTTTTTTTAGAACAAATTTCTCCCAAAATGCAAAAAATCTCTACACTCTACACTCTACACTCTATACTCTATACTCTATACTCTGAAAAAAAAGGTTTTTAATTTTTAATTGAAGAATTTGTGTATCTTTGCAAATTGCTTTAAAAATATCAGACAGAATATATAAAAATTACATGAATAAAGATAATTTTCAGGGTTATAAAGCCGAAGCGTTGGCAATTTTACAACGATTTAATGTACATGTTTGGGATAATGCGGAAGTGGATACTACACGCGGACATTTTTCAGGAAAAGTGTTACCACGTGCAGAAAATACTGATAGTAAACATATTGTATTGAAATTAGAAACAGGTTACAATGTCGGTATCAATATAGATACTATTACCGACATGAGTAGCACTACTGTTCCACAGCCTGTTTTTCAGATACCCGAAAAGCAATTTCCTTATACAGAAGGTTTACCTCATGTTAAATTGTTAGGCACCGGAGGCACAATAGCCTCACGTTTGGACTATCGGACGGGGGCTGTTATACCTGCTTTTTCGCCGGGAGAACTGTATGGTGCAGTGCCTGAATTGGCTGAAATTTGCAATTTGGATACCGAAAAAGTGTTTGCAGTATTTTCAGAAAATATGGGACCTTCGCAATATATGGCATTAGCCAAACAGATTGGAAAAGAAATTGAAAATGGAATTGAAGGCATTGTCATCGGTCATGGAACAGATACATTGCATCATACAGGTGCGGCGTTGACTTTTATGTGCCAGAATTTGCCTGTACCTGTGATTTTGGTAGGCTCTCAACGCTCGTCCGATAGACCGAGTTCTGATGCAGCACTCAATTTGATGCATGCTATGACCGCCGCCGGACATGGCGATATTGCAGAAGTTTTGGTGTGCATGTTTGGACCTACTTCTGACGAGTACGGACTTTTGCACAAAGGTACTCGTGTCCGCAAAATGCACTCTTCCTACCGTTCCACATTCAGAACAATAGGCGATACACCCATCGCTCGTGTAACACGTGCCGGCGTAACGCCCATAAAAAAAGAATACAATCAACGTCGTAAAGATAAAAATGTAAAAATAGTACCTGTTTTTGACGACAGAGTGGCTATGTTGTATTATTATCCGGGCATGAAACCCGAAATGTTGGATTCCATTACCGAAAATGGTTACAAAGGTGTAGTTTGGGTAGGCACCGGTTTGGGACACGTTAATAAAGAAATGTATCCTGCCATTGAAAGGGCACACAAAGCAGGTGTTCATCAATACATGACTTTGCAAACCATTTGGGGATATGTACACATGTTTGTTTATGATACAGGTCGTGATATGATGGCAAAAGGTATCATCCCTGCCGGTAATATGCTCCCTGAAGTGGCATTTATCAAATTAGGCTGGGCATTAGGACAAACCCATGACCCGGAAGAAGTGAAAAAAATTATGCTCACACCTATCAATGATGAAATAACAGAAAGAGAACCTTATAACGGTTATTTAGTCTATCAAGGGGGCAGTCCGGAGGTAGAAGAATTTATAAAACACGTTCATAAATAGAAAAAAAATATTTGTTCATAATCTTAAAAATTATTTAATATCCCTCTGCATACATTTTAACATTCTCTTCACTTCTTGCAGAGGGATTTTTTTTCAGAGTGAAGAGTGAAGATTTTAGATTTTAGATTTTTTTTGCATTTTGGGATAAAAACGTTCTAAAATTGGATAAAAACATTCTCAATTTTCAATTCTCCATTCTTGCAAGGGACAAAACTTTCACTCCCGCAGGGCGTAACTTTCAGTTTAATCTCTCCACTCAAAAAGTTACCACTGTGGAATGTAGGCTTCTTTGATGTGCATTATATATGTATATTGTTGATTTTCAGATGTTTGTGTACAAAAATGAATATATTCCGAAGGCAATTGATTTTTGAGGTCAGACAAAGATAACAAAACAGCAATAATATCAAATCGAACTTCTTTTTGGATATGAAAAAGTTGCATAAAAGCAGTAGCCGCAGCAATAATTTTTTTCTGTTTAGAGCGAGTAACAAAACTTTCAGGCATTCCAAAGAGTGCTGATGTTCGGCATTTTACCTCACAAAAAACCAAAAAATCTTCTTTTTGTGCGATAATATCAACCTCCAAATGTTTATATCTCCAATTGGTGTGTAGGATAGTGTAGCCGTTGTGAATGAGAAAGTTACAGGCTTGCAATTCCCCTGTTTTTCCCATTTGATTTTGGATGCTCACTTATTCTTTTTTGATTACTTTTATTTCTACACGCCTATTTTTTTTGCGATTTTCTTCCGTGTCATTGGCAACTAACGGCTGAGTATCCCGCAAAGTGGTAACGGTAATCCTTTCAGAAGGCACGCCCTTGCTGAGCAAATATTGACGGGCAACTTCCGCACGCATGGTACCTATTCTCATATTGGAAATATCTGTTCCTATATTGCAAGTATGTCCAATCACTTCTATTGAAAATTCGGGGTTATCCAATAAAATTTGTGCTTTTTCGTCCAAAGCAAGTCTTCCTGCTTCGGTTAAAGCAGAACTGCCGACTGTGTAATCGCCGGAGATGGGCGACTCTAAAATGCGTATATTTTCGGCATCTATGGCTTTTTTGAGTTGTGCTTGTGCCTCTGCAATTTGCCGTTGTTTTTCTGCCATTTCTTCTTGTGCTTTTCTTTCTCTTTCGGCGCGTGCTTGTTCGGCTTTTTCTTTATTTTTTCGCTCTTGTTCAGCCTCTTGTCGCTCTTCTAAACAACGCTGCAGATAACTAATATCGCGGGCATGACGCATCTCTTTCATATTGAGTGCCGCATTACCTGTCAAAAAGGCAAGACTGAACTGCAAACCGACCGCCAACGGCTTTACTTTTTGTTCGCAAATGCTTGTATTCCATACAGAATTAGGATGATAATCTATGTAAGGATGTTCATAATTTATCAAATTTTCAGCCTCCGAAGGAGTGATAACATTATTTAATCCATAATCGAAGTAAAAACCGGTATATAATGCAAATTTTTCACTTAAAATCCATTTTGCACCTATTTCAGCACAAACGTAATAAGATATTTTAAATTTGCGATTTTTTTTGCTTGATAAATCATTATATGAACCAAAACCTTGATTTTGAGAGAAATAAATATTTGAATCTACAGAAGGAAAATAGCCAAAAGCGGTAATAGACTCAAATCCGCTTGTGGTTTTTCCACTCAAAGGGAAACCGATTTTACCTCCTGCGGCAAAGTAAAATTTTATTCTCCTGCCTCCGGTTTGGGCGCGGAATAAAAGAGGAATTTGTAAGACTGTAAGTGATTGTTTTTCAGTGTATTCCTTAATTGTATAATGAAAAACAAAATCCTCATTTCCATCGTTTGCGGTGTAGGAATCCGTGATTTTATCTGCCCAAAATTGACCATAAAAATTGGTGATGCAAAAGCCGGTACCTACTCCCGCAAACTGATTGAAATAATATGAATAATTTATGCTGCCACGTGCATCATAACTGAGAAACGGGACTTGTCCAAAGGAGGCTTTGTACATCAAATTATGTATACCTACGCCCAGATCAATCCCTATTTCGTGTCGCGTTTGTACTTGTTGTATTACAAAATTTTGCGACTTTACAAAACTAATACTCAGCCATAATGTCACAATGCCAACAATAAATTTTTTCATTTTTCTTACAAAATTAAATTATTGTATTCCTAATTTTTTCTTTAAATCTTTCGGCAGGGCGTCTTTGTGAATGACAATATTGAGCGTTTTGTAGGCTGCAAAAGGGTAAGATGCATAAAAATATCCTTTGTATTCACCATATTCTCCCCACGAATTTTTGACAATAAAATACATATTGCCATTTTGGTCTTTTGCCTTTCCGATTACGTGCATGCCGTGGTCATCGGTAGTTTGAAAATTATCAAAGGCTTCTTGACGCATTTTTTGGTCAATAGTTTTTTCTTTGCCCGGATTTTTCAAAAATTCATTGATTTTTTGTGCAGACGTTAATTTTGTCCATTTTGAAATTTCAGCATCTGCCATCTCAACGGTTTCATAATCAGGAACTATCGCAATACTTCCTTTTCGGGCAAATCCTTCTTCAGAAACATCACTCCCCCACGCAAAAGTATAACCATTGTCAATGGATTTGTCCATAATGCTCATCAATTCATCCAAAGGAATATTGTAACTTTGCTCGCCAATCCAATTGTCGGGTACCTCAATGGCAAATTTGGTGTAAAAAGGATGATGTGTAAAGGAAGTCAAACTAACATAATCATCCATGTTCAGCCCTGTTGCCTCTTTATAGAAACTCATGGGTGAATATTTTTTGCCTTTGTAGGTAAATTCGGTTGGTTTTTCGCCTAAATAAGCGTTCAAAATACCTTCATAACCTTTGAGCCAAGCGGTGGATAATTTTTTGTTCGGATTGGAGACAATTACTTTCAAATATGCCGAAAGCACACCGTCCAATTCCCCATGTGTATGAACATCGGTGCCATATTGCAAACCTGAATATTCACTCAATGGAACAATCCCAAAATTTTTAATTACCCAAATCACGTCTGCGAATGCCCCACCTTGTCCAAAGTTCATATTTCCCTGCATGCGTACATATTTTTTGGCTTTCTCATCATAAGTGTTCCAAACAATGTACATCGGGGACAATGAAACGGAATCTTTCCCTAAACGAATCATTTCCGACTCTAAATAAGAAATGGTAGACCACGACCAGCACGTACCCGCTCGGTCTTGCGACTTAATGCTTGTTGCCGGCAAACGTTTAACATCTGTAAATTTGTAGGCGATACTATCTTGCGCCCTCACTACTGCTGACATTGAACCTATTGTCAATGCGACTGCTAATACGAAAACTTTTCTCATTTTATTACTGAAAATTTAATTATTTTTTATTTAATATTCAATTATTTACAAAAAAAAAATTATTTAGCCGCAATGGTTTCAATTTCTACCAAAACGCCCATCGGTAAATCCCGCACTGCAAAAGCAGCCCTGGCAGGACAATCGGTTTGGTAATATTGTGCATATACCTCATTCATTGCCTTAAAATTAGCAATATCACTCAACAAACAAGTTGATTTGATTACATTTTCAAAACCATAACCTGCTGCTTGCAAAATAGCACTTATATTTTCCATCACTTGCTTTGTTTGCGCCTCAATACCGTCAGGAATCGTTCCCGTTTCCGGATTAACAGGTATTTGACCCGAAATAAAAAGCATTCCATTTGCCTCTACCGCTTGCGAATAAGGTCCTATCGCTTTGGGGGCTTTCTCCGTATGTATAATTCTTTTTGACATATAAAATTTTACCTTTATTATATATTTTACTAAAAAAATGCAAAGATACACTTTTTTGTCAATTAAAATTAAAAATCAAAAATGAAGAAATCAAAATTGTTATTGTTGTATTTAGTTCAAAGGTTTAATTTTCATAGTCGCAGGTCAAACGCAGTGCGACCTGCGGGAAAAAAAATAAGTTCTGTCTTTCAGACAGTGGTGGGAATGCTATCAAATACCGCAGATTGCGACCGGCGGTTAGGAAAGTATTGTCCTTGCAGGATGGGGAATGGACAAAATTTTTCCAAATTTTAGAACGTTTTTATTCAAAAATGCAAAAAAAAATCACTCTCCATTCTCAATTAACTTTTTTTTTTATTTTTTTTTTTTAATTTTTTTTTGAAAAAAAAGTGTATCTTTGCATTTTATGTTCAAAAAAACGAGTTATTACGTAAAATATTAAAATTGAAAGATTTAATTGTGATATTAAAATTAATTTTTGTAAAAATTTCGATGATTTTGTGCTTTTTAGCGGTGTTGATGAACACGCAAGCACAAGGTATTAAAAATGTAAGAATCAATGAAGTATTGGTTAAAAATGACTCCAATTGCATTGATAATTATGGTATTAGAAGTGGCTGGTTTGAGGTGTTTAATACCGGTTATTCGACTGTCAATTTAGGCGGTTGTTTTGTTACCAATGATATTAACAATCCTAAAAAATATCGTATTGCCAAAGGAGATGCAAGCACTATCCTTGCGCCACGCTCTTATGCCATGTTTTATGCGTATCAAAATTCAGACAGAGGCATTTTTCATGTTAATTTTTCGTTAGATGAGAAAGGATTTTTGGCTCTTTTTGACCAAAGCGGTAAGGTGTTGATAGACAGTGTCAGTTATGATATTGCTGCCCAAATAGCAGATATTTCTTTTGGAAAAATGGAAAATATCGCCGACAAAGAGGCTCAATGGACTACCATTGAAAACCCTACACCGGGAGCGGTCAATTACACAAAAATTGAGGAAACGAGGGCTGAAAAGTTTGCAAAAACAGACCCACATGGATTTATTATTACCATCACTTGCATGGGTGTTGTTTTTTTATTGTTGGCATTTTTGGGCGTTACTTTTACGCTCATTGGCAGGCGGTTTAAAAGGCGTACTGAAAGGCTGACCGCCAAAATGGAAACCGATGCTCCTATTGCACAAGAAAAATCAACACAAGTGCAACACAATCAAGAAAATAATGATTTGATAGCCATCGCAATGGCATTACATTTATATTTTAATGAACAACATGAGGACGAGCCGACAGGGTTTTATTTGAACAGAGGTTTAAATTTTTCAAATGGTTGGTCTGCAAAGTATCAAATGTTTAAAAAATCACCCAATAGAAATAAATAAAATACATATAGAATTTACAATAACTAATAAATGAAAGAGTTTAAATTTAAAATTAGCGGAAAAGAGTACGAAGTTTCGATAGATAATGTAGAAGAGAATGTGGTCAATTTGACCGTCAATGGCAATCATCATGTAGTAGAGTTGGAAAAAGAGGCACAAGCGACACCAGTGGCAAAGCCGACAGTTGTGCGTCCTGCGGTACAAGCAGCACCGGCGACGACTACAAGCGGTGGTGCAAGCGTGCCTATAAAATCGCCTTTGCCGGGGATTATTTTGGATATTTTTGTCAAAGAAGGCGATGCCGTGAAAGCAGGTCAAAAAATATTGCTTTTGGAAGCCATGAAAATGGAAAATAATATTGACGCAGACAAAGACGGAATTGTTAAAAGCATCAAAGTCTCAAAAGGCGACAGCGTTAGTGAAGGTGATGTTTTGTTAATGATTGAATAATTTTTTTTGTATTATAAGATAAAAAAAACAATAAATAATGGATTTTTTCACAATTATAAGCAATAATTTACAACAATTTCTTTCATTTACAGGTTTTGCCAACGTAACGCTTGGGAATTTGATAATGATTCTTTTCGGGTTTCTGTTTCTTTATTTGGGTATTGTCCGCAAGTGGGAGCCTATGTTGTTGGTACCGATAGGATTTGGTATTTTAATTGGCAACATTCCATTTGCGCCCGGTTTTCAGATAGGTATTTACGAGGACGGCTCGGTGATGAATTATCTTTATTTTGGGGTGTTGAAAGGGGTATATCCGCCATTGATTTTTTTGGGGATAGGAGCGATGACTGATTTTTCTGCATTGATTTCCAATCCCAAAATGATGCTCATTGGGGCGGCGGCTCAGTTTGGTATTTTTGGGGCTTACATAGTGGCAACGCTTTTGGGATTTAATGCTGCCGAAGCCGGTGCTATTGGCATTATCGGTGGTGCGGACGGTCCGACGGCTATCTTTTTGTCCTCCAAATTAGCCCCCGATTTGATGGGAGCGATTGCGGTTTCGGCATATTCTTATATGGCGCTCGTGCCGGTGATTCAGCCTCCTATTATGAAATTGCTGACCACTAAAAAAGAACGTCTTATTAGAATGAAACCTCCACGCAAAGTATCTCAAAATGAGAAGATTATATTCCCCATTTTAGGACTTTTATTGACCACATTTTTAGTGCCGTCAGGTTTGCCTTTGTTAGGGATGTTATTTTTTGGTAATCTTTTGAAAGAGTGCGGAGTAACACGCCGTTTGGCAACCACAGCCGCCAATCCGTTGATAGACATTGTTACCATTCTTTTGGGATTAACAGTAGGTGCGTCCACACAAGCGACCACTTTTTTGACCCCCAAATCGGTAATGATATTCGGACTTGGTGCGGCTTCATTTATGATAGCCACTGCAACAGGGGTTTTATTTGTGAAATTTTTTAATCTTTTTCTTAAAGAAGGCAACAAAATCAATCCACTTATTGGCAATGCGGGAGTGAGTGCGGTGCCTGATTCGGCGCGTGTTTCGCAAGAAGTAGGTTTGCATTACGATAAAACTAATTATTTACTCATGCACGCAATGGGTCCCAATGTGGCAGGCGTTATCGGCAGTGCAGTTGCCGCCGGTTTGCTGTTAGGATTTTTAGGATAAAAATATAAAATATAGATAAATACTTTTAAAAAATAGATAAAATAATAGAAAAATGAGCAGAATTATTCATATATTTGCAAGACAGATATTGGATTCAAGAGGTAATCCAACAATAGAGACAGACGTTTTTACCGAATCCGGTGCAATGGGCAGGGCTGCTGTCCCCTCCGGTGCCTCAACGGGCATACATGAGGCAATGGAATTGCGAGACGGAGACGAAAGTTTATATTTGGGTAAAGGCGTACTAAAAGCCGTTCAAAATGTTAATAAATCCATTTGCGAAGAATTAAAAGGACACTTTGTAGATAGACAAGATTTGATTGACGCCAGAATGTTGGAATTGGACGGAACGGATAATAAAAGTAATTTAGGTGCCAATGCTATTTTGAGCGTTTCTTTGGCATGTGCAAAAGCGGCAGCAATGGAAACAGGACAAGAATTGTACCGCTACGTAGGTGGTGTAAGTGCCAATACGTTGCCTATTCCGATGATGAACATTCTTAACGGAGGTTCACATGCAGATAATTCCATTGATTTTCAAGAATTTATGATAATGCCTATAGGAGCGACCGCATTCAGTGAGGCGCTTCGTATGGGCAGTGAAGTTTTTCATCATCTCAAAAAAGTACTCAAAGATGCGGGTTATTCCACAAATGTAGGCGATGAGGGCGGTTTTGCACCCAATTTGAAATCTAATGCAGAAGCCGTTGAGGTCATTTTACAAGCCATCGAAAAGGCAGGCTATAAACCGGGAGAAGATATATGTTTGGCATTAGACCCCGCAAGTTCGGAATATTATCTCGCAGAAGAAAATGTATACCATTTGAAAAAATCAACAGGCGAAAAATTGACCCCTGCACAAATGGTCGATTATTGGGCAGATTGGTGTAAAAAATATCCCATTATTTCCATCGAAGACGCAATGGCAGAAGACGATTGGACAGGCTGGCAAATGCTCACTCAACGGATAGGTAATGATATTCAGTTGGTCGGGGATGACCTTTTTGTTACCAATGCACAACGTTTGCATGAGGGAATTTCAAAAGGTGTTGCTAACTCTATTTTAGTGAAAGTCAATCAAATAGGTACTCTTACAGAGACCATAGAAGCCGTTAATTTGGCATATCGTAACGGTTATACTGCCATTATGAGTCATCGTTCCGGCGAGACAGAAGATACCACTATTGCTGATTTGGCAGTTGCACTTAATACAGGTTTGATAAAAACAGGCTCTGCCAGTCGCACAGACCGCATTTGCAAATACAATCAACTACTACGCATCGAAGAAATGCTCGGCAATGCCGCCATCTATTTAGGCAAAGATTTTATGTACGCAAAATAGGAAACCTTTTTTTAGAGTGTAGAGTGTAGAGTGTAGAGAATTGATTATCAATGTCTTGTGTATTTGTTTTTCTCCAATTTTAGAATGTTTTTGTACGAAAATGCAAAAAAAACGAAAAATATAAAAGGGTTGGAGTAATTTTGAACTACTCCAACCCGAATGAAAGATTTACTTTCTATTTCTCCTTTTTAGGGGACTTTGGCTTTGGAGGGTTGTTAGCCCTACCTTTCCCCGATGGTTTTCCTTTCTTTTGACTTGGAGAATTTTCAAGTTTTCCTTTCTTTGCTTTTGGCATAATGATATTAATAGTCATCTTTAATTGTCACTATTTCCGAGCATGTTTCACTACAATCGCCACTGGTTCCCCTCAAAGTTACACGATAAAATGTAAACGTTGAATATCTGTGAGTTGGATTCTCCTCATATGAATGTGAACCATCTCCAAAATCCCAATAGTAACTATCTGGACCTAAGGACTCATTGTTAAAATAAACTGTCTTCCCCTGTTTCTCCGCAGAAAATTTCATAAGAAACGCAGGACAATCTTTTTTGCACGAAAGAAACATTGCTGAAACTGCAATACAAATCAGACATATTTTTCCTATTTTTGCCATGTTTTATTGGTTTTTATTGTTTGCCTTACTCTTATGGCTTTTCAGACTCTCCCGCTTGTGAAATGGTCTCCGTCCCACCGTCCCGCTTTTATGCTGTCTCGGACTTGATGCTTTTACACATCAATCATTTAATTTTCAGACAATCAAAAAAGCGGACTTACAAATCCGCTTACGAGGTTGTGAGAATTGCCTTTGGCACAAATGAGTAAATCCGCATTTCTGCGGTTTAACTTATTCTTGTGCCTGAAACTTCTCACATTTCGTAAGCAAGAATGTATTAAACGCTTTCTCAACGTCAATGTAATAGCATAAAAAAATCATGCTATTGCACTTTTGCAAAGATACACTTTTTTTCAATTAAAAAAAAATTTTTAAAATTGAGAATTGTTTTTAGAGTGTAGAGTGTAGATGCTATTTTTTGTCTGAACATTGATTTTAGAGTGATTTGTGTGATTGACAGGATTTTTAAATTGTCTGAACCACTGATTTTCGTATGATTTTTTTGATTTGTGTGATAAAAAAATTGTCTGAACTTTGATTTTAATATGATTGATGTGATTATTATGATTTTAGATAATCCCATAAATCATTCAAATCATTCAAAATCAAAGTTCAGACAATGCAAGTAAAGACGTTGCACGCAACGTCTCTGCACTCTACACTCTGTAATAAAATCAAAATTCAGACAAGTTTTATAAAATATTGATTATCAATTAAATAACTCCAAAAAATGCACCTCAAAAATATCACAAAAAAGCGTATAAAATATTGATTATCAAATTTTTATGTTATTTTTTTCAAAAAAATATTTTTTGCATATTTAGACCAAAAATTTGTCGCTTTTTTTGGGTGGTCTTTGCCTTATAATTGCTTGATTATCAGTGAGTTTGAAAAAATGGGACATTTTTTCTTGAAAATGGGACATTTTTTGAAAAATTTATATTAAATTGAGTATCAATAAATTATATGCATTTTTCAA
>JAISTU010000205.1 GCA_031272415.1 Bacteroidales bacterium
TTTTTTCAAATGTATAGAAATATTGAAAAAATGACGAAAGTCGAAGACAATTGGGATGCATGTAAATCATTGATTTACAGAAATTTATGGGAGCGAAAATGGGTCGCAAAGGCAAACTACGCCTTCGCTAATCTCTGATTATCAGACAGTTACAAGTTACCCCCCTCCCCCCCCCCAACTGCTTGATAATCAAGCAGTTACATACTCCCTATCGGGAGCCATTAAAAATTATCAATCAAAACTTAAAAGCAGGTTAGGATTGTGTCTCTTTTTTAAAGAGAATGCAATGCGTAATATGCTTATTGTCAGAAATTTAAATAAATAAAAAAACAAATAAGTATTAATAAATAAATAAAAAATAAGTTAACATGTCAAATTCATTGAATTATTATTGTAGCCCGGCACAGCAGGTGTCGGAAGTCTGGAGCGGAAACCAGAAGGAAGTGGAACCTAAAAAAAACGGGAAAACCGAAGTGCCACAGAGTAGGAGAAACAAATTAAATATGAAAGGAGGTTATATGTTGAAAAACAAACAGAATCATTCTAAAAATCTCTTTGCCAATACTTTTGCTCGCTGGGGCAAAGCATTGAATAAAAATAAAGGGAAAATCCTGCTTCTTATCGGAGTTGCGCTATTTCTGGCAGCTTGTGAAAAAGAAAAAACTTGTGATGTTGAGTTAGAAAATTGGAATAATGCAAAAAATACAGAAGCCAAGTTGAAAGCAGATTATAACACTTATGCGGATTCTTCGCTGACATATTTCGTTCCGCTCTGTATGGCAGATGCTCAATATGGTGTCCCATATCAAAATAAGTTTCAGTTATATATGGGCGGGCACGAACATACACGCAATGACTCGCTTCAAGCTGCTTATAATGCTTATAAAGATATTTCGCAATCTCCTGCTTGGCAAACGATGCCAGAAGAAGGTTTTAAGTTTAATTGCACAGGTTCTGGCAGAACTGCTATGGCTGCCCAAGATGCAGATGGCAAAATTCCGGATGCCACCCAGAACACGATTGTTGCACAAAAACTGCTTAATGAATGTCAGAATTCAAACTAGTTTTATTTTGGGTATTGTGATTATAAAAAAACTGCGCATTTGCGCAGGTTTTTATTTGACAATCGCTAATACCGTGGTTTAATCCCTAAAACAAGAGAGGGATTGATGAAATACTTTTTAACTATAATTTATTTTCTATTTTTGTGATCCCGCTCATTTGCACGGGAAATAGATAAGTTACAAATCTTTTTAATCTTATTAAAATCAAGGTTCACGCAAAAGATGAGGCAATGAGGTTGAAAAACACATATAACTCATTGCTCTACTGAGGTTGTTCTGTTTGTCTGAACCACGATTTTCATAAGGTTTATAAGATTAGCAGGATTAAAATAATCATAGTAATCACTCCAATCATACGAAAATCAAAGTTCAGACAAGGGGGGGCAAAAATGCAAAAAAAAATCTACACTCTCCACTCTAAAAAAAACACTCAACTTTCAACTTTTTTCACGTATTCATCAATTGCTTTGGCGGCTTTGCGTCCGGCACCCATGGCTAAAATGACTGTTGCGGCACCACTTACGGCGTCGCCTCCTGCAAAAACACCTTTGCGAGACGTTTGACCATTCTCATCGGCTTGTATGCACTTCCAACGATTGACCTCTAAATTAGGAGTTGTATTGGCTATCAATGGATTAGGAGATGTTCCTATGGACATAATAACCATGTCGGAGGGTATAATAAATTCAGAATCAGGGATTTTGATAGGTGAGCGTCTGCCGGAGGCGTCCGGCTCTCCCAATTCCATGCGAACACATTTGATAGATTCTACCCAACCTGCTTGATTACCAATGATTTCTGTCGGATTGGTGAGCATATAAAATGTAATTCCTTCTTCTTTTGCATGTTCAACTTCTTCCACTCTGGCGGGCAATTCTTTTTCAGAGCGGCGATAAACAATGTTCACTTTTGCCCCTAAACGCACCGCAGTACGGGCAGCATCCATTGCCACATTACCGCCACCGACAACACAAACTTGCTTGCCGACATAGTTGGGGGTCAAAAATTCTCTGTTGTAGGATTTCATTAAATTGTTGCGAGTCAAAAATTCGTTGGCAGAGACTACTCCGTTAAGATTTTCGCCCGCAATATTCATAAAATTGGGCAATCCGGCGCCTGATGCAACAAAAACGGCTTTAAATCCTTCTTTATCAAGCAAATCATCAATGGTTAATGTTTTGCCGATAATAATGTCTGTATTTATTTTTACGCCCAATTGAAGGACTGTATTTATCTCATACTCAACAACTTGCTTTTTTGGTAGTCGAAATTCGGGAATTCCGTACATCAAAACGCCCCCAGGAATGTGCAAGGCTTCAAAAATTTCAACCTCATAACCCATTTTGCGTAAATCAACTGCACAAGTCAGACCGGCAGGACCGCTGCCGACTACAGCAATTTTTATTCCATTGTCTTTTATTGTAATAGATTGATTATCAGTACAATGTTCTCTGTTCCAATCGGCAGCAAATCGTTCCAATTTGCCAATGGAAACAGGTTGATATTTTTTTCCTAACACGCAAACTCCTTCACACTGTGTCTCTTGCGGGCATACACGACCACAAATGGCGGGCAAAACCGAACTGTGAGCAATCGTTTTTCCTGCTTTTTCAAAATTTCCTTCTGCTATATGCTTGATAAACAATGGAATATCAATTTCAACAGGACAACCTTCTATGCAAGTGGCTTTTTTGCATTGCAGACAGCGTTTTGCCTCCTGCATAGCCTCTTCTTCATTGTAACCATAGCAAACTTCGGCGAAATTTTTAACACGTTGTTCCGGTGGTTGATTTCTGACAGGAACTGCTTTTGCACGGTCGGGCTGTTCGGCACTTACCCCTCCGATATGGCATTGATGTTGTTCTTTAATCTCTTCATTTTCAAGTAAATGACGACTTTCTACATTGGCATACATCGCTTGGCGTCGCATGGCTAAGTCAAAATCTACTTCGTTGCCTTCAAATTCGGGTCCATCTACGCAGGTAAATTGCGTTTTTCCATTGATACTCACTCTGCACGCTCCGCACATGCCTGTTCCGTCCACCATCATGGAGTTAAGGCTAACCACTGTCCGAATGCCGTAAGATTGTGCCGTTTTGACCACATTTTTCATCATAATCATTGGTCCTATGGCAACAATTAAGTCATATTTTTTACCCTCATTTTCAATTAATTGCCGAATAATATCCGTAACAAATCCTTTTTTGCCATAAGAGCCGTCGTCTGTACAAATGTACAAATTTTTGGCTTGTTTTTGCATTTTTTCTTCATAAATTAACATTTCTTTATTGCGAAATCCTAATACTACATCGCAATCTATTGACTTGGATTTGAGCCACTTAACTTGTGGATAGACAGGAGCCGTCCCCACGCCGCCACCGACAAACAAAATTTTCATTTTTTTTAGTTCATCATCGCTCAAATGTAACAATTCAGAAGATTTGCCTAACGGACCTACAAAATTTTCAAAATTATTGCCTGTTTGCAGTCGTTCCATCTGCTGTGTTGATTTTCCAACTACCTGAAACACAATGGTTACCGTTCCTTTTTGCGGGTCTGTATCGCAAATTGTGAGCGGTATTCGTTCGCCTTTTTCGTCTGTTTTCACTATCAAAAATTGTCCCGGCAATCCGGCAGTTGCCAAGCGGGGACTTTCTACCTCCATCTCTATTACAGAAGGTGCTAAATATCTCTTATTCAGTATTTTATATGACATTTTTAACTTGTTGTATCTTTGAAAAAATGTTTGATTTACAAAATGAATTAACCTAAATACAAAGTTAGCATTTTTTTTGATACAAAAAGTTTTTTTTATTTTTATTTGAAAAAAAGTGTAACTTTGTAAAAAGGTATATCAATTACGATTGATTTTTATAAATTATTGATTTTCAATAGAAAAAAATATTTATTTTGTGAACAATAAAAAGGCATTAGAAAATTACGACAATACCCGACAGGCGATAGGATATGTTACTCGTAAAGAGGCGCAACAGTCTGATTATGATAGAATTGGTTTTAAATCGGGTTTAGAAGTACATCAGCAATTGCTGACTAAAAAGAAATTGTTTTGCCGTTGTCCGGCAGGATTTTTCCAAAAACCGGACGAATATGATGCAGAACTTATTCGGCACATGCGTCCAACGCTCTCTGAATTAGGCGAATATGACGGCACAGCATTGATGGAATTTAAAACAAAAAAAGAAATTATTTACCGAATTGCCAATAAAACGGCTTGTACTTATGATGTAGATGATACACCTCCGTTTCCGATTGACCGTGAGGCACTTGATATTTCGATAGAAATTGCGTTGCTTTCCAAACTCAATATTGTAGGCGAGGTGCATATTACACGAAAACAGTACCTTGACGGCTCTATTCCGACAGGATTTCAACGCACGGCTATTATTGGTATTAACGGACAAATTACGCTCAAAAATAATAAAAAAGTAAACCTTATACAGTTGAGTATTGAGGAGGATTCTTGTCGTGAGGTTTCGGATATAGGACACAAACGCATTTATCGTACCGACCGCTTGGGTATGCCACTGATTGAGACCGTTACTGCTCCCGAATTGCTTAACCCTGATGAGTTAAAAGATGCTTGCGATACCATTCGTTTCTTAAATCGTAGCACAGGGAAAGTGCGTACCGGCATAGGGGCAGGCAGAGAGGATGTAAACGTAAGTTGCACAGGAGGCACAAGAGTAGAAATTAAAGGTGTTGCTCATACCAAATGGATACCTGAACTATCTCATAATGAGGCTTTTAGACAATGGGCTTTGCTGCATATACGTACCCTTTTGAATGAGCGTTGTACGATTGAAAATTGGAAATGTACTTCAAAAGAAATTTCTATCACCGATTATCCGCAAATTCAAAATGCGATGGGGGGCAATTCTTTTCAAAATTTATGTATTTATGCGGTTAATTTGCCTCATTTTAAGAATATTTTATCGCATTTTACGCAGCCTCAAAAGCCTTTTTATGATGAATTTGCGAACCGATTGAAAGTGATTGCCTGCATAGAAAAGCCCAATTTATTGACTTCGGAAGATTTGGAGGCAGTTTTGGACGAAAATCAGTGGGAACGCATTGCTCACAGTCTCAATGCGAGTGCTGATGATGCCCAACTGATATTTTGGGGCGAAAAGGGCGATATGGCGACCGCTTTGGAAACAATTGAGGAGCGGGCAAAGATGGCATTTGAGGGAGTCCCCAAAGAAACAAGGAAAAGTTTGGCAAATGGGACGACCATTTTTGAGCGCGTTTTACCGGGGGCAGACCGCATGTATCCCGATACGGACTCTGTTCCTATTCCATTGACAGACAAGCATATAGAAAATTTAAGAAACAATATACCCGAAGATTTTTCCGACCGATACAACCAATTGAGAAAAATGGATATACCCGAAGATTGTTACCCCTATTTATTGACCAATAACTATTATCCGCTCATTAAACGCATTCATTCACATTGCGGAGTTAGCGAAAAGTTTTTGGGGGTATTTTTTGGACAAAAATTGAAATATTTGCACGGTAAATATGGACAAATTCCATTTGAAAGAGAAAAAATTTATCAATTGTTTGAAAAAACGACCCAATTGCAGTTGGATTTAGCCATTGTTGCCGATTTATTGAAAAAAATGTTTGAAAAACCGGAGGCAAATTATGAGCAACTTTTGCAAGAAGTGCATTTTTGTGAACAAAATAAAGAAAATATTTGTAAACAACTGGAAATCATACAAAAAGAATGCCCTTGTCAAAGTTTGGAAAACAAAAAAAGAATCAATTGCTTAATGGGAAAAATGAGAACATTAGCATTGGGAAATATCAATTTATCGGAATTAGCAGAAATTTGTAAGAAAAATTTAATATTATAAAAAAAAGTAGTTAAAAATATAAAAAAATAAGCATCATGAAAAAGCAAGCAATCGTAACAGCAGTAGTAAGTGTAATTGTTTTATTTTCAGTTACATCATGTAAAAAAGACGGCGTTTATAATCCCGATAAGCGGATTAGCAAAGTGTATGAATCTACCATAGACTCTAACGGGGCTCTTACTCCCAAAACCTTGCAACAAACATGGATTTGGGGTGATAAAACGTTGGAAAAAATTATTTATGCCAACGGAGGGATCATGAATTTTACCTATAATTCTAAAAATCAGTTAATTAAAGGGGAAACTGACAGTCTTTCTATGGAGATAACGTACAAAAACAATAAATATGACCAAATGACACTCTATGTGAGCGGAGAAACTTTGGTTATTTTCACTTTTTCGCATAAAAACGGAAAAATAAGTCAAGTTGAGGTAGATATGGATTTGGGATTGATATTTGGAGAATCTTTTTTTGCATCTCCTTCTCTCAAAAGTGCAATGAATTTGGTGTTGCCTGAACCGGTTACGCAGTCTGTATTAGAGATAAGTAAAGCCGAAAAACGCCGAAAAGCAAATACGGTTACCTTAACAATTAAGTATAAATGGGAAAAAGATAATATTGTAGAAGCCAATGCGACTTTTTCAATATTTGGTTCCTCCAAAACCACAATGGAGTACGACAATCACATTAATCCGTTTAAAAATTTGGTGATTGGTACAGCGGTAGGAACGCTGGATCTTTCTAATACGGGGGGCGATGGTTTTAGTAAAAATAATGTTGTAAAAGTAACAGCAACTTCTACAGGAACGCCGGAGGTTGCCAATATTTCTTATAAATATGACGGCGATTATCCGATAGAAAAAATTACCGAATCAGGGGTTATTTATTACGAATATATGTAAGAGGTCAGTAACTGACCGTAGTGTTCATATATACTTTATTATTTTTTTAGTTCTTGTTCCGCTCGGAATGAGAACTATTTTTTTTCTTAATCTTTTGATTATCAATAACTCATTCCAAATCTTCGCTCCATTGTTCAAACAAAGAGATAAGGTTCTCAAATTGGGGTAAAACCTTGCTGTTCAACAAAGTATATTTAAAAGAAGGGATGGAGGGAAAATGCAACAACATTGACTTGATATTCTGATAATTATGCTGCGAAATGAGCAATAGATAATGGCAATAGATGGAAATTGGCGTCGCATTTTCTTGCAAAGTGTTTAACAAAAGGTTCCATTGAGCGTCATTTTCATCTTCGGAGGGTGTTTGTTGGCTAAACTTTTCAGTATTTTTCTGAAAATCAGTCTCTTCATAAAAGTTTAAAGAAAGTGTTTGTGTGCTTTTTTGTGTTATTTTGAGTGGAAAAATTGCCGATTTTACTCCAACTAATTGAGTTTGAGTGTTTTCTGCTTGATTTTTAATGCAAATAATGGGTGTTTTATTCATCTCAATTCTATGTTCCATGGCAGAAAAAAGTACAATCTTATCTTCAAACTTCAATTCCACTTTTTTAGTTGCCAAAGAAAAAAGATAAGAGGTTTCTCTCCACAGCAATTCCGCAGTCGATAACATGTTGTCAGATGTATGAATGCCCAGCAAACAATAGTTATAAAGATGACGCTTTTTAATTGCTAATTTTTCTGATTTATAGGGTTTTACCCCAAACATATCTGTTGTCGTTTTCATTATAAAATTATCGTTTTTGCAAAGATACACTTTTTGACAATTAAAAATTAAAAATGGAGGTTGAATTAAGAATTGAAAATGAATTTTTTGCATTGTCTGAACTGTGATTTTCATAAGATTTATAGGATTAGCAGGATTAAAATAATCACACAAATCATAAAAATCATACGAAAATCACAGTTCAGACAAATTTTATAACAAATTTATCCCAAAATGCAAAAAAACAACATATATTTACACTGTATTTTTAGAATAAATATCCTGTATTTACGTACAGACTGCCTTTTAAACCGTCTTGTTTGTTAAAAGGATAGGCATAATCGACTGCAATGATGAAGTTTTGATTGATAGCAATACGAAAACCGCCTCCTGCCGCCGCATGCAAACCATCTTTTGCGGTGGAAATATATTGTTTATACTCGTCTTCCATTGCAGTGCCACCGTTTCCGCGATAAGAAACATCATAATATCGAACTGAAATGGCTCCGTCACAGAAAGCGTTGAGTCCCAAATAAATATTTTGTTTCCACAATTTAAAAGACACAAATTTCCATCTCAATTCCACATTAAAAAAAGCATCATCTAACGCTTGTACCCGCGTACGAACAATGCCTCTGACGGTGCGATAGCCGCCCATTCCGTCTCGGTCATATTCCCGTCCGACAGTGCTAAAAACAGGCAAAATATAATACGGCATATAATTGCCGATAGTGCCGCGATAATGCAAGCGATATGCCAACACAAGTTTGTCTTTTACGCAAGGAATATAATGCCTAAATGTCAGAGAATAACGATAATACGGATGCGTTGTCCCCATAAATTTAGGGGCTATCAAAACGTGTCCTTCAGCCCATATACCTTTGGACGGTGCGGCTTCAAAATCGCGTGTATCAAACATTAAACCTGCCTTTAATGCGGACGTAAAACCACCTCCTATTTCATTTTCAGGAATAATTCCCCAGTCTTGATATTTTTCAAAAAGTGTTTGAGAATGAAACTGTTCCGCTTCTTTTTTACCTTTATTTATTTTGTCAAAATTGATGGATTGATATTTGTTCCAACTAAAATAATAACTTGCCTCCCAAAAGAATTTATTTTTCCAAATATTGCCTACAAAATCTGCTTTTGCCGTTACAATATAACGTTCTAATCGGAAAAAAGCATTTTTATATTTATCCGGCATGCCTGTTTTGTCTTTTTGTTTTGACCAAAATTTAATACTATCGGCAGGATAGACAGCCTGATAGCCATTAAACCCGTAAAAATCCATTGCCATATCGTGGTTAAATGTTGCCGCAATCGACATGCGTACATTGGGTATCAAATGTTTGGTATCATAAGTCAAAAACACTTGTTGCGAGCCTTTTGTGTATGCCGAAACCTCAATATACCATTGCTGACGTGGCACAGGATAGGTGCTGCCGTCTCCATAATCATACAAATTGAGCAAGCCGCCATACTGAAAACCCCTATCTTGGTCAAATGCAATCACAGGCAACGGTCCAAATGAAATCCCCTTTTTAACAATATCTTTTTGGTCTTTCTTTTTGAAAAGAGTAAATTTTTTCTTTTGTTTTTCTGTTTGTAAAGTGTCGATAATCAATGAGTTAGTATCTTTTTCAACAATAAGACTCTCTGTTTGAGAATAAACAGATGTTGAAAAATACAATACATTGATAATCAATATAATAAATAATTTCTTTAACATATTGTTTTTGCTTTTCTATGTTCTTTTCTGTTCCAAAATGTGGCAATTGATAAGCCTGAAATAATGTGCCAAACGCCCCACCACGCCGTTACAATCAACATACCGCCAATGGCTAAATCGGGCGGAAAAATATTAGGATTGAACAGCAAAACCAACGCCAAACCCGAATTTTGAATGCCGGTTTCAATAGAAATGGTTTTACGGTCTCGCAATGGCAACCTAAAAGCGGTGCCTAATAAATAACCTATCAAAAGGGCTAATAGATTGTGTATTAACACTATACCAAAAATATAGACAATGCACTGCAAAAATATGTCAAAATTTTGCTTAAATGCCATAATAACCATTACCAAAAAGAACGCAATGGATAAATATTGCATAGGTTTTTTCAAAAAATTGGCTATTTTAGGCAAAAATTTACTTGTCAATAACCCTAACAATAAAGGCAACCCTAACAAAAGTAAAACCGTTTCAAATACATTGAAAAATGGAATAGACAACTCTTGTAAAGCATTGTGAGCGTGATTGTTAACATAATTTACATAAAAACTACCCCACAATGAAAAATTAAACGGCATTATCAAAGGCGAAAAAGAAGTACTAATTGCCGTTAAACTAACAGAAAGTTCAATATTGCCCTTTGAAAGTTGAGAAATAAAATTAGAAATATTGCCGCCCGGACAAGAGGCTACCAAAATCATTCCCATCGCCACCATAGGCGTAATGGTATTGCCCAACAAAACCACCAAAATAAATGTCAACGCAGGCAAAACCAATACCTGCGATAAAACACCTACCAATACCGACTTTGGAGACCGCAATATCTCTCTAAACATAGACGGTTTTATCCCCAGTGCAACTCCAAACATTACAAATGCTAACACAATATTAACAATGTGCATTCCTCCCGCCGAAAAATTGATGCGGGTGGTGTCTAAATCCAATAATTTTTCGTACATCTATCAATTTTATTTAAAAAAATGCAAAAATACACAATTTTTCCAATTAAAAATTAAAAACTTTTTTTCAGAGTGTAGATATTTTAGATTTTAGATTTTTCTATTTTTTTTTTGCATTTGTCTGAACTATGATTTTCATAAGATTTGTAAGATTTTCAAGATTTTTATAAAACTATAAAAGCCCTTATTTTTTTGTTAATAAGGGAATAAGGGAAATTAACAGAAAAATCCTTGCTACTAAGGGAACCTCGATAAATAAGGTTTTTTTCAGAGTGTAGAGTGTAGATTTTTTTTTGTATTTTTGAATAAATTTGTTCTAAAAATTTGATAAATAGTGTATAAAATATTGATAATCAAATATTTATTTTTGAATTTTCAATTATCATCATTACTGTTTAAAACAGGAGTATGTAAAGAGACATCACAGTTCTTAAAAATAATTGAAAAAATAAGAAATTTTTAAAAATATAAAATAATTTGATATATTATACGTTATTAAATTATAATTATAAAAATATAAGAAGATGAAATATGAAGATGGGATAAAGATTAAGAAAAATGGTGATGTGATAATACCGAGCGATTCATTCTTTGATTTTTTTAAACAAGCCGGATTTGCGAGTAATACACGATTTGGAGTTCCGCCTGTTTATGCTTATGGTGGGGGGAATGACAAAGGTAAGGGAAATGCAGCCACTACTTCTAAAAATGCAGATTATGAATTTAGGAAAAATGCACTTGCTTTGGCTCAACAACTTGGCTTTGCCCCTAAAACTGCAACTGTTGCTCCAACAACTACCCCTATATATAAAGCAGTAGCAGAAACACCTCTCTCATTCCAACAAAGAATTATCCCCAACTATATTCCTGATATTGAGGAGATTATTACACAAGAAATGCAGAATAATGCTGTGGCTGCGGATAATACGAGTGTTAATGCAGCACCCCCACCTGATTTAGCCCGGCACCAGGGAAACCTAATTGGGATTAGAGATGGTAGAAGAGCAGGGATAGACGGATTAGTAGATGCAGCCAAAGATGTTGTATTAGGCATTGCCGTCGACCCGATTATAGATGCCTATTTGCATACTCCTGATTATTCCAATATGAGTTATGATGATGCTTGGTATGAAGCAAGGAAAAAAGGGGTTAAAAGATTCAAATGGGATGGGGACTATTATAATACAACATCTGATTGGTCTCCACAAGAACAATTAGATAGAACAGGAATTACAAATGAGCAATTACAAGATAGAGGTTGGTTTAAAGAACGGTTGAGTAACAACTTATACCCAGTTGGATATGAGCCCGGAGAGACTAAATTTGAACAGATAATAAAGACTGCTAAAAGAGCCTTTAATGCTTTATTAGAGAGAGACCCAAGAAGAGATGAATTGGAAATCTACGCTAAAAATAACTATATAGGCGCAAAAGAAAGAATAGATGCATACAATTTATATACAGGAAAGCCAATGGAATATAATACGTTAATGATTTCAGAATATGCCCCATCAATAGCAAAAGATAAAAATAAAACATATTATAAAATTGTGGATGAAGCGGAAATTATGGATAACATAAATACCTATTCTCCTATGCTTAATCATTATAATTACAGCATTATTGATGATAGGCTTATGGGGAAAATGAAAATACAAAAAGGCGTAGATGAGAAAGGGCGAAAATATATCTCATATTATGACAAATGGGATATGAACCCTTTACGTTTGTCTATGGGGGATAAGGAAATCCCTACAAATTGGGGAGAACCTATGGAATTTTACAATAGAATTTATTATAGAGATAATCCTGAATTTAAAAAATATTTTGATATAGAAGAAGTATCGAATGCTATGTTTTATGTTCTTAATTATAACTGGATACTCGACAATTTTTTTAAAACATTCGGGATAAAAAGTTATGATGAAATAGATGAGTCTCCCTACAGGGAAGATATATTGGAATCGCTGAACATTCTTGAAGCCAAAATAGGAGAAGCATCAAAATTAGTTGGAAAATATCTTGGCAGTAAAGATAAATACAAGATGTATGAATTTTACGACCCTAAAACGGGGGAAAAAATAGATTATTAACAAAACAAAAAAAAAAGAATAAATAAATGAATAAAAAAGTAAAGAAAACATTAAAAATAACAGCAATAGTAATTGGCAGTATACTTTCAATAAATATATTGTTATTTTGTATATCCCCTATATATAGATTATTATTTTTATTGGGGTGTAGGGATATAACAAGAGATATGGATGTATATTTTGGGAAAAGAGGAGTAGAAGAAAAAGTTTATTTTTTAGGAGATGGTGAAATGCTTACAAATGCGATATACGTTTCAAAGCATGGATACGCTTTAGGATTTGAAGAAGCAATTGTTCATGGTGGAATTTGTGAGGCTGAATCTATTAAAAAACTTAATAGGGTCTTCGCCGTTAAAAGAGGAGATACTGTTGTAATACAGCGTATTTCCGGCACTCCGTATGTTAAGCGTATTATCCCCCGAATAGAAACAGAAAATGACAACAAAGACATTAAAGAATAAATTAGACCGCATATTTAGTGAGTATATTAGAACAAGGGATACAAAAAATGGTAACCTTTTTTTCCAGAGTGTAATGTGTAGAGTGTAGATTTTTTTTTGCATTTTAGGAGAAATTTGTTCTAAAAATGGATAAAATGAGATATTTACCCCTATTTTTCTT
>JAISTU010000062.1 GCA_031272415.1 Bacteroidales bacterium
CCCACTTGCCGAGCCGCATGAATGATAAAATATTGTTCAGAATCTATCAATTCTGCTAACTCATTGTGCAACCTTTCTGTTGCATCTATCATATAATGTTTGTCCTCTCTGCAAGGACCAGATATGTTAAATTTTCGCATAATGTTTTACTTTTTTTTATACAACGCAAAAATGTACAAATTATTGTGTTAATAAAAAAAGGATTGTATTTTTTTTCACTTTTTACAACAATTTTATCCCAAAATGCAAAAAAAATTACACTTTACACTCTTCAATCTACACTCTAAAAAAAGGTTTTTAATTTTTATTTGATAAAAAAGTGTAATTTTGCAAAAGGGTTAATTTTTTGGGGCATTAGCTCAGTTGGCAGAGCGCTTGGTTCGCAATCAAGAGGTCGAGGGTTCGACTCCCTTATGCTCCACAAAAAAATCACATCAGGATATTTATAAAAAATGAAAATTTACAGCATCTTATTGATAACAATGGCAATATTGGCAAACAGTTGTCGTTTCTCAAACAACGGCATAATTAAGGATAAGTTGGTGGAAACATTGACTTCGGAATTGGTAGAAAAATACGGCGAAAAAAACCGCGACAAAATAGAACGTGGCATACAACAAGCCGCTCAATTGTGGGAAAAAAATGACGGAATTGCCTCCGATTTCAGCACTTTTGTGTTGGATAACTACATCGCAGACGACAGCCTGAAAGAACAAGTTTTTTATCGAATTGCTATGCAGTTGGAAAATATTTATGGCGGTTTTAACCAAATGAGTGTAGGTTTACAAAAACCGTTACATGTATCTGATTATCAAACACTTGCGATTGATGAAATGTTTGCTCAATGGGATCCTTCTTCGCATTGGATAGAGGATTTTTATCACAGTAAATTGGCTTTTTATATACTGCTCAATTTTCCATTTTATACTTTGGAAGAGAAAAATGAATTAGGGATGCAATGGACTGATTTAGAGTGGGGTTATGCACGTTTGGGCGATATTTTTACCTCCCGCATTCCGGCACAAGTTGTGCAACAATTCACACAAGAAATCAATGTTTCCGACAATTATGTTGCCAATTACAATATTTATATGGGCAATTTGACGGATAGCACGCAAAAAACGTTTTTCCCAAAAGATATGCGGTTGATTTCACACTGGGGGTTGAGAGACGAATTGAAATCACAATATGCTGATAATGAGAACGGTTTGCAAAAACAGCAATTGATATATCAAGTTTTCAAAAGAATTGTATCGCAAGAAATTCCTTTACAAGTAATTGATAATGACAAATATACGTGGAATCCGTATAGCAATCAAATTTTTGACGGAAAAGGACAAATTGTTGAAAATCAAGCAGAACCATATACAAGGTATGAACATTTGCAAAAAGTTTTCAAAGCCGCTTTACAAACGGATACATATTCGCCTATTTATCCGACCTATTTGAAACGCAAATTTGAGCAAGAGTTTGAAATTCCGCAAGCAGAAGTTGAAAATTTGTTCACTCAATTGCTCACCTGCGAGCAAGTAAAAGAAGTAGCAGCATTGATTTCCAAGCGATTAGGAAGACCTTTGCAACCTTTTGATATTTGGTATGACGGTTTTAAGACCCGCTCTACCATTGACCCGCAAAAATTAGACAAAATATGTATGCAAAAATATCCTGATAAAGAGCATTTTACAAAAGATTTGCCACATATTTTGCAAAAATTAGGATTTACCGTTCCACAGTCGGAATTCATTTGCAATCATGTGAGTGTGGATGCCTCACGTGGTGCCGGACATGCGTGGGAATCCGCCATGAAAACGGACAATGCACGCCTGCGAACTCGCATCACCGACAAAGGGATGGACTATAAAGGCTACAATATTGGTGTGCATGAATTTGGACACAATGTGGAACAGACTATCAGCCTCCATAATGTACCCAATTATTTGTTGCGTGGTGTTCCAAATACCGCATTTACAGAGGCTTACGCATTTGTATTTCAAAAAAGAGACCTCCAATTGCTGGGCTTAAAAAATGACGATATACATGAACAAGATTTGACCAATTTGGATATTTTTTGGGGGTGTTATGAAATTATGGGTGTTTCTATGGTTGATATACGTGTTTGGGAGTGGATGTACAAGCATCCCTCTGCGACTGCCAAAGAATTGTGCGACGCGGTTTTAAAAATTGCCATTGATGTTTGGAATCAATATTATGCACCTGTTTTTGGGTGCAAAAATGAGCCTATTTTGGCGGTTTATTCTCACATGATTGATGCTCCGCTCTATCTTTCGGGCTATCCGTTGGGGCATTTGATTGAATTTCAATATGAACAATACTTGCAAGGCAAAAATATCGGACAAGAAACCTATCATTTATTCTCACAAGGGCGTTTAACCCCCACTTGTTGGCTCAAAAAAGGGCTAAAAACTACATTGAGCGTTGAACCTTTACTCAATGCCACCCAAATTGCAGTGGAAAAGTTGAAAATTGAGAATTGAGAATTTTGCCCATTTTTATAACATTTTTCTCCCAAAATGCAAAAAAACAACACTCTCAATTATCCATTCCATGCTCAATTAAAAAAAGTGTATTTATGAAATATTTGGGGGCGCTTTTGGGTTATTTTTTAGTAAATATATTTTTTTTGCAAGTTGTTGATGCACAGACAAATAAAGTTTGTTTTTCTTTGCTGTCGGCGAAAGAGAAAGAGTTGCAGGTGAAGGTAACTTATCCTGATTACACAACGCAACCTGTTGATATAGAGGGAGTTATATATCAAAGGCTCTTCATGCAGGGGGCTTTTCCGATTTTGGAGGCAGGTAGTCCTGAATTGTTACTTTGTTCCAAAAGTATTATTGTTCCAAAAGGGAAGATAGAAATAATGATTGAAAATGTTGAGTATGAGATAGTTAATAACTTTTTATTGGCACCCTCAAAAGGAGAAATTTCTTCGCAGGAGGCGTTGCTTGTCCCTTTTATAAAAAGCAATATTTATGCTGAAAATCGTTATATAGAGCCGTTTCAAGCACAAACAGGCACTTATTTTCACCTTCGGGATTTTCGTGGAACAAATATCTACTTTATGCCATTTGCTTACAATCCGGTAGAAAAAAAACTGAAAGTATATAAATCAATGATTATCAAGATAATATCTCAATTTTCATTGCAGCCCGATTTACCACTCAAAAATAATACAGATTTTGAAACTGTTTATTCACAACATTTCATTAACTATCAAGCAGATAGACATAAATATACTTCTCTGATGCAGGCGGGAGAGATGTTGGTTATTGTGCCGGATGATTTTGTAAATGCCGTTAAACCATTGATAGAGTGGAAGATACAATGCGGAATACCTACCACATTGACTCCCCTTTCGCAAATCACCGACACGGCTGATCATTCCCCTTTTGCGTATATCCCTATCAAAAAATACATCCAAAATTTTTATGAAAATCACAATCTTTTATATGTAGTTTTGGTGGGCGATAATGAACAGATGCCGACTGCATATACTACTGATTTACAGCAAATTGCAGGAGTTGCGGCAGATAATTATTATGCTTGCTTAAACGAAAATTCGGAAGAGCAGGATTGGACATTTGATATAATTATAGGGCGTATTTGTGCAAAAAAACCGGAAGAAGTATCGCTAATTGTGCAAAAATCAATTGATTATGAAAAAAATCCACCTATAAGCGAGCATTTCTCAAAATTTTTGGGAATAGGGTCTAATGAGGGAGAAGGTTATGGCTTTTTAGGTAATGCGGATTGGGAGCATATTCAATTGATTGACAGCATGTTATATAATTCTACATACACAGACGGCTATGAACTATTGGACGGCGAGCATGGAAAATGGGACAAAAGTGGCAATCCCAATGCGGAAGATGTTGTAAATGTGTTCAATAGCGGAGTTGGAGTTATCAATTATGCAGGTCATGGCGACAACGACAGGCTCACTACTTCCCGCTTTGGCAAAACAGATGTAGATAAATTGACCAACTATAATTGTTTGCCTTTTGTGATTACAACTGCTTGTGTTACAGGAAATTATGTAAATAATACCTCTTTGGCAGAGTCGCTCCTTTTGGCAAAAAAAGATGGACAACCTACGGGGGCGGTGGCAGTTTTGATGAGTACGCAGCCACAAACGTGGGCACCACCAATGGCAGGACAGTTTGAAATGAACCGCATTTTAGCACAAAATTCTATACAACAGCCTCAAAATCTGGCATTTGGGAATATTGTTTTTAACGGCATTCGCTTTATGCGGGAAAGTTATCCTTTCAACAGCCTTGAAACTTCGCTTACTTGGCTCATTTTTGGCGATCCTTCGCTGATGTTGCGAACTCAAAAACCGAAAGTTATCCTTGCCGATTACAATCCTTGTCTGCCTTTGGATGCAACTCAATTTCGCCTTCTATCGCCTGCCAATGGTGCAAAAGTAACTATCTCTCTCAACAATCAGATTTTAACAACGCAAACAATTTCCAACGGAAGTGCGGACATTCACCTTTTGAAACCATTACAATTGACTGATACTGCGATAGTTACAATAATTTTATACAATCATATTCCTTTTATCGGAAAATTATTTACAACACAAACCGAAAATAATTCCAATCTGCTAAAAATATACCCCAACCCCACCTCTTCGCAGTTAAAAATTATCAATTATCAATTAAAAGATGGTGAAAATGTGGAAATTATAGATATTTTAGGGCGTGTTCAACAATCAAAAATCATCAATCAACAATCCGAAATCATTCTTGATGTTTCACATCTCCCACGAGGTATGTATTTTATCAAAATCGGTAATTGGAGAGGTAAGTTTGTGGTTAATTAAAATTCCCCTCAAGGTGGACTTCTTGAAATAATGTAGAGACGGTGTGTGCAA
Organism: Bacteroidales bacterium; assembly: GCA_031272415.1. GTDB lineage: Bacteria > Bacteroidota > Bacteroidia > Bacteroidales > WCHB1-69 > JAISTU01. The sequence goes on from JAISTU010000062.1 coordinate 4,898, forward strand.
CGTCTTTACTTGTGTTGTCTGAACTTTGATTTTCATAAGATTTATATGATTAGCATGATTAAAATAATCATATAAATCAGTCAAAATCACAGTTCAGACAAGGGGATTGCGGGTCGAACCCGCAATGACGGTGGAGGACAGAGGCACAAATTTTAGAACGTTTTCTCCCAAAATGCAAAAAAATCAAAACAAATTTGAAAAGGGCAATAATATGAGGGATAAAATTCTCTGAAAAAGATTATTGGGGCGCCATGAGTTTTTATCAAAAGGCTGGCACATACTTTTTGTAGCGGTAATGTGAGCATTGATAAGTGTATTGATGTTTGGATTTTCGCCAATGAGTGCAATCTCAAACATATACCTAAAACTTCTTTGGTCAATATTGGCAGAAGAGATAGAAAATGTTTGATTATCAATGCTTAACAATTTTGCATGAAGGTTGTTGTGCATGTACAACAAAACTTTCACACCTACTTTGTTGAGCCTTTTGAGAATGTCCCGCCGAATGAGGTCAATTGTCTTAATGTCAGAGTTTTGTGGAACAATAATGGTAACATCTATTCCGCGTTTGACGGCATTAAAAAGTTCTTTGTTTATCCGATAGCCGGGTAAAAAGTAAGGCGTTTCAATAATAATACTTTCTTTTGCTTTTTTGAGCAATTTTAGATAATTTTTTTTAATTCGCTGACTAAAAACAGACGGGACTTCGCGAATAAAAAACAGATTATCAAAAAGGATGGTTCTATGAAAAGCCTTATGAATCCAAGGACGTGAAAAATCTTTGTTATATATTTTAAAATTATCATTAAAAATCTTTTTAAAAACGGTCGCTACATTACCTTGCAGACGCAAAATAGACTCCCGCCATTGGGTAGAATATTGAGTAATATTTGCCGAGCCGATGTAGGCAATTTTGTCATCAATGGCAACAATTTTTCTATGGTCGCGACAATGATTGTTCGTAAAAAGCAATGCACTGATAATGATTTTTTTAAAATATCGAATCTCAACACCACTCTCCGATAATTTGTTAAGATAAGGATTTCTCAAACCTGTACCCCACCAGTCCACCAACACTTTCACTTTTACGCCTTTGGCATGTGCATCTAATAAAACATCGCATAATTGTTTGCCAACCAAGTCATTAGCAATACGAAAACTTTCAATAAAAACATATTTTTTGGCTTCTCTAATGTCTTCAAACAAATCATCATACCAAAGGGAAGTATAACTATAGAATTTAAAATCCTGATTATCAGTTAATTCTTTCATAATTAGAAAGGCTCATAAGTTTCTTCTTTTGGTACAACTTTTTGTGTTAAAGTCGCCAATGACCAGCCAAATTTCCGCTTAAGTATGGCAATAAAAACGACCGATGCTAATACCAACCACCAAAAATCCTCAAAAGAGTGTCCGGAGTTTAACCGGCATTTAAAAAGTGCATCTGTTTGCAAAGCGGACACATCAGTGGTGAGGAAAAGACATGCAAACAAATTGTTAGCCGCATGCAAACCGATAGAAACTTCAATTCCATCATCCAAAATTGCCGGCAAACCTAACAGCAAGCCCAGCCACAAATATTGCAACATTATACTGCCTCCCATTGCTCCTACCTCCGGATTAAGAATGTGCATTAACGCAAACAAAACCGAAGTACAAATCCATGCAATCGGTCTGCTTTTTGTCCAAACGCCAAATCCTTGCAATAAATAACCCCGAAAAAGGAACTCCTCCGAAGTGGTCTGAATAGGCAACAATAGTAACGAAATGAGCAATAAAATTGCAAATTTTTCACCTTGAAAATTAAATGTAAAATCCTGAGGGTGAATAAAATAGGTAATCACAAAAATAATGGCGGATAGCAAAAACCATACTCCAAATCCCCAAAATATTCTATTCCAACGAATGCGTTTTGTGCCGTTGATGACCTCCGCAAAAGAACGTTTGTGAAATGTTTTTATCAACAAAACAGCCGTCAAAAACAAAATGGCAAACGGAAACAACATTACCAATAGCCATAAATTTTTCTCAATTCCTAATGTTTGCGGATTGAGATTTTGGAATAAACTTTGCACATTTTCTAATCCGGACTGCATATCTACACCGCCGGAAAACGCTGATTTAAAGGCAACTATCAACATCGGAATTGCCCCAATCATATTAGAGGCTACAAATGCACAAATAAATACAAGTAAATACCAGCCCCAGTTTTTGTTGTTGTCATTTAAGGCTCTTTCTATATGATTCATAATTTAACAATTTTATAGTTTGATTATCAAGTAATTACATTCTATGTAGAAATAGTTTTTATCGCATGAATAATCCTTTTGCTTGCTTGCGGTTGTCCTAATAAGGCAATAATTTCAAACAAATCAGGTCCTTTTGCTTTGCCAACCATACACAGTCGCAAACAATTCATAATTTGCCCCATATTGAGTGAATTTTGCGTAATATATTCAGCCACAGCATCATGCAAAGCATCCCGTTCAAAAGGCGATATCCGTTTCAAAATGTTATCAATTGCCGTCAAATGTGTTGCTGTGTCTTCTTTCCAACGCTTTTTGACAACGCTTTGGTCATAACTGTCGGGTGCAACAAAGAAAAATGCACTCTCCTCCCACAAATCATTGATAAACGTTATTCGCTCTTTGACCAAATCAATGATTTTATACAAATAATCTTTTGGCGGCTCAATTTGTTTTTCCTGCAAAATGGGGGCAAAAAGTGCAGCAATTTGTTCGGTCGTTTTTTGTTGTAAATACTTGTGATTAAACCATTTAGCCTTTTCAATGTCAAATTTAGCCCCTGATTTGCTCACTCTTTCCAACGAAAAATCGGCAATCAATTCTTCCATTGAGAATATTTCTTGCTCTGTGCCTGCATTCCAGCCCAATAATGCCAAAAAATTGATAACGGCTTCGGGTAAATAACCCTGTTCTTTGTAACCATTTGATACAGAGCCTGTTACAGGGTCTGTCCATTGCAAAGGAAAAACAGGAAATCCCAATCTATCGCCGTCTCTTTTGCTTAATTTGCCATTGCCGTCAGGCTTAAGAATTAACGGTAAATGTGCAAATTGAGGCATGCTGTTTTCCCACCCCAAATAGCGATACAATAAAACGTGCAAAGGGGCAGAGGGCAACCATTCCGCTCCCCTGATGACATGCGATATTTGCATCAAATGGTCATCCACAATGTTCGCCAAATGGTAAGTCGGCAAACCATCCACCGATTTCCAAAGCACTTTATCGTCCAAAACAGACGAATTGACCACCACTTTGCCATAAATTTGGTCAAAAACCTCTACCTCCTCATTGGGCTCAATTTTGATACGAACCACATATTGGCAACCCTTATTGAGCAAACCTTGCGTTTCTGCTTGGGAAAGTGAAAGTGAATTTTTCATCCCCCCACGTGTAGATGCATCATATTGAAAATTAGGGATTTGCTTCCGTTTTTCTTCTATTTCTTGTGGAGTATCAAAAGCAATATATGCTTTATTATTTTCCAATAAAAAGTCAGCATATTGCTTATACAGTGGTTTTCGCTCTGATTGTCGATACGAAATTCCTTGATTATTAGGAATATGCACCCCTTCATCAAAGGGAATACCCAACCATGCAAAGGAATCTACAATATACTGCTCTGCTCCTTTGACAAAGCGGGTAGAATCTGTATCTTCAATTCGCAAAATCAATTTACCGCCATGTTGTTTGGCGAATAAATAATTATACAAAGCAGTCCGCACCCCACCTATATGCAGGGCGCCCGTTGGACTTGGGGCAAAGCGTACTCTTACTTCCTTGACCATCATTGACGCCAACGGAATACTAAGCCTTTGCCTTTGCTTTGACCTTAATTTCCATCACTTGTTGTCCGCGGTAAGTGCCGCATTCGGGACAAACTCTATGATAAATTACCGCCGACCCACAATTTGAACATTCTATCATCTGGGGTGCTACGGCTTTGTCGTGTGTTCTTCTTTTATCTCTCCTTGTTGCCGAGTGTCTTCTTTTCGGATTTGGCATATCTTTTTACTTAATTTTATTAGTTATTTAATTTTATATTTTTTAAACCTTCCCAACGCTCATCTACGACCTCCGTATGGGGCTGTTGAGAAGAATATTTTTTCAAAATTTCGAGTGTTTGAGCATTGCAAAGTGTCTCATCTTCATGCACTTTCCGCATGGGAATGTCAAGGCATAAATACTCAAAAATAACCTGTTCTACATTATAAGAGGTTACTTTGTCAGACAGAAAAATAATGTCATCATCATCGCTGTCGAGAACACTGTTTTCCGGTATTGCTACTAATTTGAGTATCAATTTTTCACTTTTTGACACCTTTAGGCTCATTTTTTCTAAACAACGGTCGCAATCACAAAACAATTCTCCTTCAAAATCAAAAACCAAAACAATCATTGTTTCTTCTTTTGTAATCGAAACTTGAACGTCAATATCTGCGCCCGTAATATCCTCATTTACATTGTTTTCAAAGAACGTATTATCAATTTTTATTTGCCAATGATGCACACCTTGTGCCATTGAACCAAAACAAATTTCAAACTTTTCTGTCTCTTTTTTTCCTTTCATAATTGTCATTTTTTTCAAGGGTTTTGCAAAGATACACTTTTTTATCAAATAAAAATTAAAAACGTTTTTTAATTGAGAATTAAAAATTGAGAATTAAAAGTTTCATTTTTTTTTGTCTGAACTATGATTTTGAATGATTTTCATGATTTGTGTGATTATCTATAATCACAATTTTAAAATCATACTAATCGCATTAATCATACGAAAATCAGCGGTTCAGACAATTATTTTAATCTTGTTAATCTTATAAATCTTATGAAAATCTGTGGTTCAGACAATTTTAAAATCAAAGTTCAGACAATAACATAAAAAAAAGAGGATTAGCAGAATTTCTCCTACTAACCCTTAATAAGTATTTTTTTAATAACTTTTCACTCTACACTCTACGGTTTCACCACATAATACACCACCGGAAATGTCTGTCCGTCTAAGCGATATTTGTACCAGCAGACTGTCCATTGAAAATTGGGAACTGTACCTACATTGGCAGGGGCAGGTACGGTGCCGGCAATGGCGTGTCCTACTCCTTCGGAGTGTGAATTTGCCCACGACTCGCCGTGTCCGTAACCTACTCCCGCTTTAAGTCCCGCTGCAGAGGTTACCACCAATTGTGCCTCCAGATTGAAGTTAAAACCGGTCGAAGACTCTTTTTCGGCATCCAACTCAATACTTCGTGTGCAATCGCTCCCGCTACCGACGTTAATAAATTCGGGAAAACCGTCATTGGCAGCCCAAAGTACAGTCGAAGGCTCCGCATTGTTGGGGTCATTCTCGATTTTGGCAACATTGGTTTTAATTTGATTTTTATCGCTCGGATAGGTAAATGGAAAACCAACCGTATGCACAAAAAGATTGTCCAATTTCGGGGCTTCGGGATTGTCTTCCATCAACATTTTGTAATCCTCCAAATTCAAAGCCATTGTACGCGGCTCGCTTTCGGGAACAGATATAGAAATTATACCCCCAATTTCGTCCGTATTTTCAGACTCTATGATCTCATAAGTATAAGTATCGTAAAACGTTGCCGAAAGGATAACGGCGTCATTTTCAGGCGCCACCCACTCTATGCTTTGCGTTTCGGTATAAGTGGTTTCAGTACTTTTTTCGGTTTCAAATTCCAATTTGGTTTCAAAATCTACTCCGCCGAGATTGATACCCAACACGGGCGCCTCAAATTCGTACTCAAACCCCATAATCACCATGCCTTTATTGCTACTGTTGCGTGATGAACCGGAGCCGGTAGTGGTCGTTTTGCCCCATGCTGTACCCATACTCGCGGAATTAGGATATTCAAACTCCTCACCATCAGGTCTATATTTCCAAAATGGAGGTGCTGCAAGCAAAGCATAAATCCGCGGCTCACTCATAGTCGTTTGATGATTAACATATTTTAATGTTTTAGATGCCTCCGCACTCCGCGCAGACGCTACAAATGGAATACTGCCAGTCTCTGAAAGTGTATTGGGTTTTATTGTGTGGTAGATATTTTCTCCCATTCCTATCGTATAGCCCGCATCATTGTTTAAACTAAATTGTACTCTCATTGCAGTAGCAAGAGAAGAAGGGTGAATAGAAGTCGAACTTAAGGTACTCCCCGAAACAGCAATAATAGTATGCTCAACCGTTGTGGTTATTGTTGCAGTTTGGTTTTTCACGCTTAAGTGAACTGCTGTTGCATTTGCTTTCATTTTCATAATATTTAATTGTTCTTTTCCTTCTTCGTTTCCGTTAAAATTGCCGGAGGTCATAAAATCAGGCAACACAAAATATCCGCTTGTAAGCAATGCTGTTGTTGTCTTTTTTGATAAACTGCCATAGCCTGAGCCACCGTCTGTATAAGTGAGCACATCAAGCCCTGCCACAATGTCTGATTTACTGCCCACACCATCAAAATTGACCAAAGTAATATTGTCGTTAAAAGTGGGGCTAGTATGAGTAAGTAGTTCGTTATACGCAACATTATTGCCGGCGCTTTGTGTTTGTCCCGTAGAATAAGTCGTTAGCCGGTTAAGTTCAATTGTTCCATTGTGTTCAAAAAGACAAACAGTTGGCGCCACCGCTTGTGGCGTAGGCATAGATACGGTCGGGACTGCCTCTTTGGGTGAAATCATGGCAACAATGGTATTGATACCGTGTCCTGTTACATTTCCAATTTTAACATCATAAAAGGGTGTATTATATATGTTATCAGTAGAATTTACATTAGAGCAATTGTTAAATGCTGTGTACATTTTGCTGATATTGCCCATCGGATAGAGTTCTATTTTATAATTGCCTTTTGTTTGTTCATAAATGGCTACAATATCAGGAGTTTTATCGCCGTCTGCATCACCCACCGCAATGCGTACATTGGCAAATTTGTTGGAAGTATCTTGATAAGTAGTAAATGTTTTGTTATACAATTGTGTCCAATTAGAGCCGTTTTTCTTATACACCACCACTTTTCTGTCTAAATTGACCACAATTTCATCCACTCCATCATTGTCAAAATCGGCAGCCAATACCTGAAATCTACTGACATATTGCTCATAGGTTTCTATATAAATCGGGAATAAATGATTTGAGCGTAAATTATTGGAAGAATTAAGAGTATAGTTCCCCATTTCAAACGTTGTGGGCAATGTAATGCTGTCAATGCGGGCATAACCGTTGAGACTGTCGTTATAAGTTATCAAAGAAACCGTGCCGGAGCCGTAAATAAAGTCATTGGCGGTGCTGTTGGCAAAATTCCACATCCTAAAAGGTCTGTTCCACGTGGCGACTACCAAATTTTCTCGATTGTTACCGTTTTTAATGGCTGTTGCTTTTTTGAGATAGGGACTTACGCCTGTTCCCTGTGCCAACGTTGCGTGAGGCATTTTGGTTCTCGAATAGGCATTATTGGCATAATCGTAACGATAAAAGAGCGAATCCCTATTGACCACCCCCGAATTGGGAATATAGGAATAGTCGGCAAAGATTTTCAATTTTTCGGAACTTGCTGTATATGAGCCTCCCAAAGGTCCGTTGGAAAATATTTTTCGCTTTGGGGCAGCATTGATTGAATCTTTAAACAAATCAATCACATTTTGATAGGCACTTGGAGCGACTCTACACGCACGCACCCGCAAGCCTGCACCCAAATTCGCCGTTTGAGTAGAATTAAACAAAATGTGGCTTTCAGTAAATCCCCACCATATCGGCTGATTGTTGTTCGTAGAGCGTGTCCAAAATGCGGCTTTAAAATCGCCGTCGCCCAAAAACGCCCCTGAATCTGAAAGCGTTCCTGTTGCCATCGCTCCAAAACTTGTCGTATCGGGCGCCGTTTCTGGGATAGACCATGAATTGTCGCGTCCACGCAATAAATCAGGTCTCGGATGACTGTAAGATGTTGTCAAAGAAGTAGTTGCATCCACAACAGGCGTCATTCCCAATGCCTTAAACATGGCATCAATTTCGCCCGCAGTCGGCAATTGCCAGCCTTCCGGCACGGCTGCTTTGGCACCATCCCAATTGTAATAACCGCCTTTGTCGCTACTGTTTTCGTCAAAATTGCGGTAAGCAACTTTGCCGGAGGGATAAATGCTCCATGCATTGGCACTTGTGCGAAGCGATGCCTTTGACGGCACAACACCCAAATCCTCTGCCATCCAAAGGATACCGCCTACATTGACAATCGGATAATACCTGCCCGCCGCATCCTTGCATTCATAAAAATCGAACGTAATGGGGTGGCTCAATGTGGGCTGATTCATTACAATGGTGGTCATATTGCCGCTTTTGCCTGTAAATCGCAGCAGTTGACCATATTCGTAATACATCCACACAATGTTGCTGTCCGATTTTTGGGCAATTTGAGTTGTGTAATGTGTTGATTCTGTTTGCAATTCCATTCCGTTTGAACCTTCCAAACGAATAGAACCTGTGCTGCTTTCGCCATTGGAGAGCCATTTAATTGTTTCATTGACGCCATTTCCGCGCAATGCAACAATATAAACGCCGCTTTTGAGGCTGGGCAACACAACAGAGTGTTTCCCTGCGTCCAATTGGAACGCTTGTTGTAATACCGTTTTGCCCAACATATCGGTTACGGAAATATCCACATTTCCATTGACCGTGTTGGCAAAAACGAGCCTTGCTGCTCCAAATGAAGGATTTGGATACAACAACGGCTTGACTTTAATGGTGGTCTTCACTTCTCCGATTTCCAATGTTTGGATATTCGTAAGTCTCAGAATATCACCACCGTTTAAAGTGATTTCAGTTTGTCGGCTCAAATTTTCTACTTTAACCGACTGAACATTACTTGCTTGACCGCGACCTGCAAAAGTCATGTCAAACTGCAAAGGGGCAACAGTATCTTGCGCTGTTGCAAATGTAGCCACTAATAGGCTCAATGTTAACAAGAATTCTTTTCTCAATTTATTTAATCCTTTTCTCATTATAATTTAAAATAATTTTTAATATTGAAATTTAATTTTTTACTTAATTCCTTGATAAATACTATTCAAAAAATTCCCTCGGCAGCATCGCCAAGGGGGTTGCAAAGATACACAAAAAATCAACACAAAAATTTTTTTTGACCCCCATTTAGCGAAACTTTTAATCTTAGGTGTAATTATGCAAAAAAATTAAGCACTTTTTTTAGAATGTATATCGCAGAATGACGAATGTAAAGGATTGATTATCAATACTCTAAACAGTGATTTAGACAAAAATTTTATGATTTTTATAAAGTTTAAAACCCTTATTTTATTTATTAAAGCACCCTTAGTAGCCAAAAAATAACCCCC
>JAISTU010000142.1 GCA_031272415.1 Bacteroidales bacterium
AGTTTGGATTATCCCAATACGGAAGTTTTAAATGCTATGTCAAAACTTTTGACACAAAATTTTGTTGAAAATGATTATAATTATTTGCAAGAGGATTTACGGTATAGTTTGCAAGAACGTGATAATGAGGGATTAAAGGATGTTTTTAATACCCTTTTGGCGAGCATTCCTTATGATGATTATAAAAGTGCTGCCAAGCAAGGCATCCAATTGCAACATTTGAAAATTCCGGTTCAAGAATGGCTTTACAGGACTTCCATTTTGGCTTTTTTGAGAGGCTGTGGCATTATTGTTGAGGCTGAATTGCACACATTTAAAGGGCGACCTGACTTAGTAATTTCATACAGAGATACAATTTTTATTATCGAAAACAAAGTTGCAGGCAAATCCGAAGAAGTGCAAGCAAAACTCACCGAAGCAGAAACTCAAATCCGTGAAAAAGAATACATTAAACCCTATCCGAATGCTATCTGTTTGGCAATGGTGATAGATGATACACAAAGGCAAATTGTGAGATGCGAGGAGGTGAAATAATTGAGAATTGAGAATTTTTCCCAATATTAGAACGTTTTTATTCCAAGATACAAAAAAACTCTACACTCTACACTCTACACTCTGAAAAAAAAGGTTTTTAATTTTTATTGAAGAAATTGTGTATCTTTGCATTTTGCTTTCGGGAGCATAAAAAAAATTAAGTTGAAATTAAAAATCGTAAAAAAAAAAGATAGATATAAATTATACAAAAATAATGAAAAGAGATAATCAAATTTTTGAATTAGTAGAAGAAGAAAAACAACGACAAACCAATGGAATAGAGTTAATTGCGTCTGAAAATTTTGTCAGTGAGCAAGTGATGTCGGCAATGGGGTCTGTTTTGACCAATAAATATGCAGAAGGCTACCCTTCAAAGCGTTATTATGGTGGTTGTCAAGTAGTTGATAAAACAGAACAATTAGCCATTGAGCGGGCAAAAGAACTTTTTGGTGCAGAGTGGGCAAATGTGCAGCCACATGCGGGGGCGCAAGCAAATATGGCAGTTTTGTTGGCATGTTTGAAAGCCGGCGACACGTTTATGGGCTTAAATCTCAATCATGGTGGGCACCTTTCGCATGGATCGCCTGTCAATTCATCAGGTATATTGTACAATGTAGTGGATTATTCGGTTGAAGAAGACACAGGCACAATCAATTATGACAAAATGGAAGCCGTTGCGATTGAAAAAAAGCCTAAACTCATTATCGGCGGTGCGTCAGCGTATAGCAGAGATTGGGATTGGAAAAGAATGCGAGAAATTGCAGATAAAATTGGGGCTATTCTTATGGGCGATATTTCACATCCTGCCGGTTTGATTGCTAAAGGGCTGTTAAACAATGCAGTACAATATTGCCACATCATAACAACCACCACACACAAAACACTTCGCGGTCCAAGAGGCGGATTGATATTGATGGGTAAAGATTTTGATAATCCGTGGGGAAAAACAACTCCCAAAGGTGAAATTCGCAAAATGTCGGCATTGTTGGATTCGGCTGTATTTCCGGGTGTGCAAGGCGGTCCGCTTGAACACGTTATTGCCGCCAAAGCAGTCGCATTTGCAGAGGCATTAACAGATGATTACACACAATATATCCAACAAGTGAAACTTAATGCGGCTGCAATGGCAAAAGCATTTTTAGAAAAAGGTTATAAAATCATTTCCAATGGAACCGATAATCACTTGATGTTGATTGATTTAAGAACAAAATTTCCCGATTTAACAGGAAAAATGGCAGAAAATACACTCGTGAGAGCCGATATTACCATCAATAAAAATATGGTGCCATTTGACAGTCGGACACCTTTTACAACGTCAGGTATTCGGGTCGGTACGCCGGCAATCACCACAAGAGGTCTCAAAGAAGACGATATGTGCTTGATTGTTGAAATGATAGACCAAATTTTGTGCGATATTGAGAATGAGACATTGATTGAAAAAACACGTCAAAAAGTGCATCAAATGATGTCTCAAAGACCACTTTTCGCCTGGTAAAAGTAGAATTTCATAATGTTTTTTTAAAATTATTATAATTAAGAGGCTATTCCTTTGTAGTAGCCTCTTTCATTTTTAACTAAAAAACTATAAAGGAACTATTTCATTATGAGTCATTTACATCAACATGAACATCATCAGGGCGAAAAGCATGGGCATTTTCATACGCATGACGCCCCAAAAATGAGTACTTTAAACAAGTCTTTTTTGATAGGAATTGCGTTAAATATTGCGTATTTAGTGGCGGAATTTGTGGCAGGATTGGCGACCAATTCAATGGGTTTGCTCTCCGATGCTGGGCATAATTTGAGTGATGTGGCAAGTTTAGTGCTGGCTATGTTGGCATTTAAGGTTTCAAAAATCGCTGCTAATGAGAAGTTTACATACGGTTATAAAAAATCAACAGTGTTGGTGTCGTTGGTCAATGCGGTGATTTTGTTGGTTGCAGTAGGCATGATTGTTGCCGAAAGTGTAGAAAAATTTCTTTCTCCGCAGCCGGTAGATGGACAAACAATTGCATGGATTGCAGGTATTGGCGTAATTATCAATGGTTTAACCGCTTATTTATTTCTCAAAGAAAAGGAAAAAGACCTCAACATTAAAGGGGCTTATTTGCATTTGGCAGCCGATGCTTTGGTGTCGTTAGGAGTGGTTATTTCAGGTGTAATTATCTGGTTTACAGGATGGTACATTATTGACCCGATAATAGGTTTGCTTGTGGCGACGGTGATTGTTTTTTCAACTTGGGATTTATTAAAATACAGTTTTAGAATGGCATTGGACGGATTGCCAAATAATGTTGATTATCAAAAAGTTGTAAACATATTTCAGCAAGCACCGGAAGTCAAAGAGATGCATCATTTGCACATTTGGGCAATCAGTACGACCGAAAATGCACTCACAGCACACGTTGTTTTAACCGATTTTTCACATTGCCAAAGCATAAAAGATGCACTCAAAGCACAACTTGCAGAACAAGGCATCGGACACGTTACTTTGGAATTTGAAACCGAAGATGCCCACTGCGAAACAGATTGCGGAGATGCAATTAAAAATTGATTACAAAAAAATCCCTCTTAATTTTTAATTTTTAATTTTTAATTGAAGAAATTGTGTATCTTTGTAAATAGGCTTACTATCTATTTAATGATATTTTATGTAAGCAATTGAGAATCAGAGAAATATATATTTATGCAGAAAGAGATAAAAGGAAAAATATCGCAAATAATTGGTGCCGTTGTGGACGTAACTTTTGATAAACAAGAGTCTTTGCCCAAAATTTATGACGCATTAGAAGTGCGTAGAGAAAACGGTGAGGTAGTTGTATTTGAGTGCCAACAAGATATTGGTGAGAATACAATTCGCTGTATAGCAATGGATTCCACAGACGGACTGCACAGAGGCATGGACGTGATTTGGACAGGTCGAATGATAAGTATGCCTGCCGCTAATATCAATGGACGTTTGCTGAACGTGATTGGCAATACGATTGATGGTTTAGAGGCAGTAAAAACCGACAAGTTTAAAAGCATTCATGGTGCGCCTCCGACTTTTGAGCAACTTTCAACAAGTACGGAAGTCCTTTTTACGGGTATTAAAGTTATTGATTTGATAGAGCCATATTTAAAAGGCGGTAAAATTGGGCTTTTTGGCGGTGCCGGCGTTGGAAAAACGGTTTTAATTATGGAAATGATTAACAATATTGCCAAAAAATATTCAGGGATGTCTGTATTTGCAGGTGTTGGCGAGCGTACGCGTGAAGGCAATGATTTGTTGCGTGAAATGATTGAGTCTGACGTCATTAAATATGGTGATAAATTCAAAGAAAGCATGGAAAAAGGTGGTTGGGATTTGTCGCAAGTAGATATGAAAGAATTATCTCAATCGCAGGCGACATTGGTGTTTGGTCAGATGAACGAGCCGCCGGGAGCAAGAGCAAGAGTGGCTTTATCGGGCTTAACAGTGGCTGAATATTACCGAGACGGAGACGAAGAAACAGGTGGCAGAGATATTTTATTTTTTGTAGATAATATATTTCGTTTTACGCAAGCAGGCTCGGAGGTATCTGCATTGTTGGGGCGTATGCCTTCGGCGGTGGGCTATCAGCCTACTTTGGCGACTGAAATGGGATTGATGCAAGAAAGAATTACCTCTACAAAAAGAGGCTCAATTACTTCAGTACAAGCCATTTATGTACCTGCGGACGACCTTACTGACCCCGCACCGGCAACAACTTTTTCTCATTTAGATGCGACCACCGTTTTAAGTCGTAAAATTTCATCTTTGGGGATATACCCGGCTGTTGACCCTTTGGATTCTACTTCCCGCATTTTGGCACCCGACATTGTGGGCGAAGAGCATTATAATACGGCGCAAAGAGTAAAAGAAACTTTGCAAAGATACAATGAATTGCAAGATATTATTGCTATCTTGGGGATGGATGAATTGTCGGAAGAGGACAAATTGGTTGTTCATAGGGCGAGACGTATTCAGCGTTTCCTTTCACAGCCGTTCCATGTAGCAGAGCAATTTACGGGTTTAAAAGGTGTTTTTGTGCCCATTGAAGAGACTATAAAAGGGTTCAATATGATATTGGACGGTGAGGTAGACCAATACCCCGAAGCCGCTTTTAACTTGGTAGGTACCATTGATGAAGCGATTGAAAAAGGGAAAAAAATGTTGGCAGAATCTGCTCATTAACAATAAATTAACAATATTTTCAAAGTATGAAAATAGAAATTGTAACTCCCGAAAAGACTGCCTATCAAGGGGATTGTACTTTGGTACAATTGCCGGGCAGCAATGGACTGTTTGAAGTGCTTGTCAATCATGCACCTATGATTACTACTCTCGCCGAAGGAAAAGCAAAAGTAATTGATAATCAAAGCAATACAATATTTTTCAACATCAAAGGCGGTGTAGTAGAAGTTTTAGCAAACAAAGTGCTTGTTTTGGCAGAAAATTGTGAAAAAATAGAATAAAATCCTTTTTTTTCAAAGTGTAGAGTGCAGATTTTTTTTGCATTTTTGAATAAATTTGTTATAAAATTTGTGCCACCTCCTGCACCGCAATGACGAAAGGTATCAATGGCATAAAGTTAGAATCATTTTTGTATAATTCTCAATTCTCAACCCGACTTCTACGGGCTTGACATTTTGAGAAAAATTTTAACTACTTAATTATCAGTGTTTTATATTTTTCAGGAGCGAATTTTTGAAATGTAGTGCCCCTCCCGCTAAATCGTAACCGTCGAAGTCGGGAATTGTTTTTTTGCATTTTTGGATAAAGTTCTAAAATTTGGGAAAAATTCTCAATTTTCAATTCTCAATTCCCAATTCTTTCCACTTAAAAAAAAGGGAGGCACCAAAAAGGGAATTTCAGTGCCTCCGATTTGCAATCTTGACCGTAAAGGGGCAGTCGAAGATTGCGCCAAACTATATCTACGACAAGTTATCACTTTTTTGTGAAAAAGCATTTTTGAGAGTAGATGTCAGAACTGTCATTTTTTGCTTTTTCAGTGAAGGTCTGTCGTTGATTTTCAGGCTCTTCGTTTGGCATTCCCGTTACCGGGCTTTATCTATTATGCATCTTTTTTTTCATGCATTTTTTGTCAATGAACGTCTTCTAAAAAAGAATGTTAGTAAAACAAAAAGCGTGAAACTTAACTGTTTTTTCCTGTTATGGGGTGGTATTTGGCGAACCATGTGTATAAAGGAAGAAAGTCAAGCACACGCAATTACGTGAACATTTGACTTATTCTTCTATACACAGTCTGCTAACCGCCAAATTACCCGACAACAAAGAATAATGCCCTTGCTTTTTTACGTTGTTTTATTAACGTTATGCAAAGATACACTTTTTTGTTAATTAAAAATTAAAAATAAAAAATTAAGTTTTTTTTGTTAATATCAAAATGATTTTAATTTTGTTCTGCTTCCTCTACTTGTCGGGAATTACCCCACAATCTCCGTTTTTTATACAATGGACTGTTTTTGTCGCCATTTTGGGATGATTTTATATAAAATTGTTCTCAAAAAACTTTCAATTTAAGACACTTTTGTATAAAACAGGTAAAAAATAGGCTTGAAAATCAAAAAATAAATACTTGATAATCAAGTTAATGATAAAAAAACGCTATTTTTTTCATTATTTTTTCAAAAATATGCCAAAAATCCAAAAAAAAGTTGTACCTTTGTAAAACGGTATGTAGTAATTTTTTTATAGGTAAAACAATATCAATTATATGAAAGATATATACAGCATTTTTGCATTTACAAAGCGGGCATTGGGCAGACTTCAGGGATGTAGTCCAAAATGCATGAGCCGCCAGGACAGCACCTTTACAAAGGATGTTACTGCTATGCAATGTGTTGATTATCAAGCATTTACCCCCCCCCAACTGCCTGATAATCAAGCAGTTACGTACATTTATCAACCCTTTCATTCTCACTCTGTATTTCCACAAAGAAAAAATAGAGCAGGGAAACTTATTTTGCAATTTAAATTTTAGTATTCATTATATTTATTTAATTTCGATGAGAAAAATATTAGCAGCAGCAGTCTGTTTGGCATTCGCAATCAGTGCCAACGCACAAGACAGAGAGAACAAAGATTACAAGTTGATTGCACCCGCAATTACAGCCGAAACACAGTGGGGACCACAAGTTTCTTTCGGTAACGTAAACGTAAATGCACTTGTATCCGATTTGAGTTTTAAGATGCGTTATTTTGCGACGCAGAATTTTGCAATCAGATTGAAAATCGGCATTGCGTCTAACGATGCAAAAACCGAAGCAAGTCAAACAACAGGCACGCAAACTTTCCAAGTCTATCAAAGGGCAAGCACATTGTCTGCATTGATTGGATTGGGAGCAGAGTACCATTTCAAAGGTACAAAGCGTTTGTCGCCTTATGTTGGATTAGATGCAGGAATTACGTTTGGTAACCAAAGGATTCACCAGTGGAACTCGCTCGACCAAGATTATTTTAAAGGTAAAAACCCACGAATTGGCTGCAAAATAGCCGTATTCACCGGGGCTGATATTTACCTTTTGGAAAACTTCTACGTTGGGCTTGAAATCGGCATTGCCTACGAATACATTAAAACCTACGTCCCTACCGGCGGTGCTGCGTGGGTAAGTTGGGAACAAAGTATAGGAGGCGTGTCGACTGCGGGTAAGGCGAGCAAACATGATTACACTTCCAATTCAGGTTTTGATTTTGGAATGACGCCTGCTCTTCGCATTGGTTGGAAATTTTAATTTATTAAAAACTTAAGAATCAATGAAATCGTACAAATTATTTGCGTTGTGCCTGTTTTTGGCAGGCATAACGTTTCTATCCTGCGATAAAAAGGGAGGCAACAACAGTGGTACAGGCGGGACAACATTAAACTCCAATTCTTTGGCTGGCAGGTGGACTTTGACACATGTCTCCGGCACGGTGGCTTATAGTGGCGACCAATGGGGTTTAGGCGACACCGTCAACAAGTACATTGAAACAGCGACTTTTAACGATTATCTCAAGTGTTTGTTTGACACATCTATCCAAATGGTTACGTGGACAACAAGTAGCAACAGTTTATTGATTGCACAATTGAATTACAGTATTGTTTCTAATCGCTTGATAATGACGGATGATGAAGATACAGTAGAGTTCACTATCACAAAGTCGAGCGATACGGCATTCACGGCAATGGCATACGGCACATGGTTTGCACTTACAATTGCATACGATGCCGGCAGTTATTTTTGGGGTGCTGATATTGCTGAAAGTGGCATGTCCGTTTCCAAAGCCGATTTGAATTTGACTTTTAGTAAAGTAAACGCATTAGCAGTACCCAAATCAACTGTTAATGCACATAAAATCAATTCTTTAAGAACGTTCTCAGTATTAAAGAAATAGTTTTTTTTTTTTTTTACTATTTTTCAAATTTTTAAAATTCACTTTTTTGAGGGTTGTTAGCAATAGCAACCCTTTTTTAGAGTGTAGAGTGTAGCGTGTAGAGTGCAGAGATTTTTTGCACCTTGGGATAAAATTGTTATAAAATTGGATAAAAATTTCTTGTCTGAACTATGATTTTCATAAGATTAACCCGCCTTCGAAGGTCATGCCATTTTGATAAAAAATTAACGGCTTATTATCAGTGTTTTACATTTTTAGAAGCGGATTTTTGAAATGTAGTGCCCCGCTAAATCGTAACGTGTTGATACTCTTTTGTTTACAAATCGCAATCATCGAAGTCGGAAATATGATAGGTACGGTGAGAATTTGCAATTTTTATTGCCATGTATTTATTCCATTTTGTTTGAGAATTTCTTCAATTGTAACCATCGGAATATCTGTCAAAGCATGAATTTCTTCAACTGATAGCAACTTTTGCCACATTTTTAGGACAAATTCTTTTCGCTCTTCTACTCTTCCCTCTACTCTCCCTTCTGCTCTGCCTTCTTCTAAAGCCTCTCTTCGGGTTTCGTTTTGGAGGGTTTTTTCGGTTGAAATGGCGTCAGAATTACGCTCGTATAGAAACAATTCCGCGTCCGTGTAACCCCC
>JAISTU010000144.1 GCA_031272415.1 Bacteroidales bacterium
TCGCTTGGGACGGCACAGTCAACGGCACTTTTGTCGAAGCCAACACTGTCTATACCTACAAACTGCTCCTTGTTGACAACAACGGCACAAAAAAAGAATTTCAAGGAAAAGTGAGCGTGGTGAAATGAATGAAGAATGGAGAATGGAAAGTTTTTTTTTGCATTTTGGGATAAATTTGTTCTAAAATTGGATAAAAAAAATAATTCTCCATTTTCAATTTTCAACTCTCAATTGAAAAAAATGTGTATTTTTGCAATTTAGATTGTATTATTTTTAATTTTATAGATAATAATTTGAATATCAAATAGATATAAATATTATATGAGCAAAGATAGAGAAAATTTGTTTTCAGAATTTCCGCCCATTAGTACGCAACAATGGGAAAATGAAATCGTAAAAGACTTAAAAGGAGCGGATTATGCAAAAAAATTATACTGGAATACAGAAAATGATTTTGTAGTAAATCCTTATTACAGAGCCGAAAATGTTGAAAAATTAAACTATTTATCTGATAATGAGGTATCTAAATCCCCTTTTGTAAGAACACAAAGAGACAAAGACAACAATTGGCTCATTGTGCAAACGGTGTATGAAACACAACCGGCCAAAGCCAATGCTATTTTGCAAAATGCTTTGAAAAATGGTGCTAATTCGCTCTGTATCAATGTGTCTGAAATTCGCTCAATAGAAGATTTGAGCATTTTGTTGAAGAATGTAAATATTGAAAATACCCCGCTGCGATTTTTTGCTGCCAAAAATTATGTGCATTTTGCCAAAATTTTTATAGATTATATACGTCAAAATCAGATAGATACGTCAAAAATTAAGGGAGCATTTTCCTTTGACCCGCTGGCGTATTTTTTGTTGCATAATTCGTTTTACCGCACTTATGAATCTGATTTTGAAGAAATTTTGCAATTGTTGGAAATAATGTCGCAATGTCCTGATTTTGCGTGCATTACAATCAATGCAGGATTGTTGCACAATTGCGGGGCAAATATTAAACAAGAATTAGGCTATGGATTGGCAATTGCGGAACAATATTTAAACTATGTTACCGACAAAGGCATTGATATTGAACAAATTGCGAACAAAATACATTTTGAATTTGCCATCAGTTCGGACTATTTTTTGGAAATAGCCAAATTGCGTGCGGTGCGACTTTTATGGGCAAATATTGTCAAAGCCTATCAATATCAAGACATTAACAATTTGAAAATGCACATTTTTGCACGCTCTTCACGTTGGGATAAGACCATTTTTGACCCTTATGTGAACATGTTACGCACTACAACAGAAGGCATGTCGGCTGCTATCGGAGGTGCAGATAGTATTGATTTAGAGCCATTTAACGCAATTTATCAAATCCCTGATGAGTTTTCGATGCGAATTGCAAGAAACACGCAAATTATTCTCCAAGAAGAGTCTGCATTCGGTAAAGTGATAGACCCTGCCGGAGGATCGTATTACATTGAAAATCTGACCAATAGCATTGCAGAACAAAGTTGGAATGCCTTTTTGGAAATTCAGCAACAAGGCGGTATGTTGGAGGCTGCACAAAAGGGATTTATTCAGCAAAATATTGAAAAAACTTGCCGAAAACGGGATATGGAATTGGCAACAAGAAAGAAAATATTGCTCGGTACGAACCAATATCCTAACATCAATGAGGAAATGTTAACTAAAATTTCAATTCATAATACATTGAAAAACAATGGATTACAGTTATACAGAGGTGCAGCAGCCTTTGAAGAATTGCGACTCAAAACAGAACAAAAAGCAGCAAAGACAGGCAAAAGACCTACCGTTTTTCTGCTCAAAACAGGCAATGTAGCCATGCGACAAGCCAGAGCAGGTTTTATTACCAACTTCTTTGGCTGTGCGGGTTATCAAATTACCGAGGGTGCTTTTGAGGCTACAGAAGATGCCGTAAATGCCGCTTGCGAAGCCAAAGCAGATATTGTTGTTATATGCAGTGCGGATGACGAATATATTATTCATACTCCATTGATTATCAATTTATTAAAAGAAAAATTACCTATTGCTTTTTGCCTCATTGCCGGCTATCCTGTGGAGCATATTGACGCTCTGACAACCGCAGGCGTTTTTGACTTTATACACATTAAATGTAACCTTTTAGAAACACTCAAAAAATACAATCAATTGCTCAAAATTGAGTAAAAAGAGTGCATTTTTTGTATAATCGACTAAAAAATTATAAATTTGATGAAAGTTTTATTTTTATCTGCTTGGTATCCAAATAGATACGATGAAATGTCCGGCAATTTTATCCAAAAACATGCATTTGCCGTAAGTGCCTGTTGTGAAGTAAAAGTGCTGTATGTTTATGCCGATAAAAACATTGATAATCAAGAAATTAAGACACAAAACAATGCTTACTTTGAAGAAATTCTTATCTATTATCCTTCCAAAAACAAAATCAAAGGTGTTTTTAATTTTTTGAAAGCCTATTGGATAGGATTTAAAATCCTGAAACATAAGGGGTTCCAACCAAATATTGTGCATGTTAATGTATTTACTCGCACCGCCGTTATTGCATATTTGTACAAAAAAATGACAAAAACACCTTATGTTATCACCGAACATTGGACCCGTTATTTGCCTCAATGTCGCACTTATAAAGGATTTTTTAGAAAAATGGCGACAAAAATTGCTGCAAAAAATGCCTCCGCTATTATGCCTGTTTCCAAAAATCTACAAATTGAAATGCAAAAATGTGGCATAAAAAACGCTAACTATCTGGTTGTCAATAATGTAGTTGATGATTGTTTTTTTGAAATCACAAAACAGCCCACACAAAAAAAGAAGCGAATTTTGCACATTTCGAGTTTTAAAAAAGAGCAAAAAAATGTTTATGGAATTTTGAATGCCGTAAAAAAACTATCTCTCAAACGGCAAGATTTTGAGATGGTGCTTATTGGAATCGGAGAGGATTGGGAAGACTCTGTAAAATATTGTAAATCATTGAATTTTGAGTCTCAAACTATCTTTTTTGCAGGCGAATTGCAGCCACAAGAGATTGCGATTTGGATGTCAAAAAGTGATTTTTTTGTACTATTTTCTCGCTATGAAAATGCGCCGGTGGTTATCTCGGAGGCTTTGGCAGCAGGAATGCCTGTCATCAGTACCAACGTTGGCGGAATTGCGGAAATGCTTTCCCCCGACAACGGTATTTTGATTGACGTCAATGATGAACAAAAATTGTTGGAAAGTATTGATTTTATGTTAGATAACTATCAAAATTACAATGCAAAACAAATATCCGAAAATGCAAAAATATATAGTTACACCTCCGTATCACAAAAATTATACCAAATTTATAAGAAATTTTCAGTTAATTAAAATTTATAAAACTTTTTTTTCAGAATGTAGAGTGAATATATATATTGCATTTTTGCACAAAAACGTTCTAAAATAGACAAATCACTCTCCATTTCCCATCCTAAAAGGACAAAATTTCATAACTGCGTTTGACCTGCGGTTATGAAAATTAAACCTTTGAAGGTTAAATGTTGAAAAAAACTTGAAAATTTTATTTCCTTGACAATCAACAAATTATAAAATAATTGCAACTTTTTTTTCGCAAAATTAATTTTTAATTCAATAATTTGTGTACTTTTGTAATTTTATATATTGATTTATTGGTAATGTCGGCAAGTATATCGCAAAGTGCAGGAAAAATAACAACACATATCCTGCAAAAAATGAAAAACAATAAAGAAAAAATTGCTGTTTTGACGGCGTATGATTATTCAATGGCAAAACTGTTGGACAGGACAGGTATTGAGGTCGTTTTGGTTGGCGATTCAGCAGCAAATGTAATGGCAGGACACAAAACTACTTTGCCCATGACTTTGGAGCAGATGATATATCATGCAGCATCGGTGGTAAAAGGGGTACAAAAGGCGTTGGTGGTGGTGGATTTGCCGTTTGGCAGTTATCAAGCCAACTCCAAAGAGGCACTTTATTCGGCAGTAAGAATTATGAAAGAATCGGGTGCCGATGCGGTCAAACTCGAAGGTGGTAGAGAAATTATTGAGTCGGTAGAACGCATTATTTCAGCGGGGATACCTGTTTTGGGGCATTTAGGGCTTACTCCCCAGTCTATCAATAAGTTCGGCACTTACACTGTCCGCGCCACCGACCCCAAAGAGGCACAACAATTGCTCGAAGATGCTACTTTATTGGAAGAAAAAGGCTGTTTTGGGATTGTTTTGGAGAAAATTCCGGCGACATTAGGGGCAAAAGTAACGCAATCTGTTCATATTCCGACCATTGGGATAGGAGCAGGGAACAACGTTGATGGGCAAGTGTTGGTTTTGCATGATATGTTGGGCATTACACAACAGTTTTCTCCCAGATTTTTAAGGCGTTATGCAAATTTGAGTGCTGATATTATGTCGGCAGTTAAGCAGTATATCAATGATGTGAAATCAGCCTCATTTCCCAATGAAAATGAGCAATATTGAGGCTGCCGACTAAGTCTCAATACTGTTTTTTTGTGGAGTTGGAGGGAGTCGAACCCTCGTCCAAACGCGCTGCAAAAACGCTTTCTACATGTTTATCCTTTGTTAGATTTTCGTTTCTTGTCGTGCAAAAGGCTATGCAAAAAACAAGAACTTATCCTTTTAGATTTTCGTTTCAATATCAAGGCATATTAAAACTATCTCCGTCTTTTCGATGCCTGCATCCAAACGCCACAGAGATAGGCTTTTGGGCAGACAGCCCGCGCTTAAACCTTGTTTAAGCCGCCAGAGCAAAATTTGTATTTTCGCCGTTTATTAGGCATGAGAGTTAGTTATTGCGGAACCTGCTCACAACGTCCGACATGCTTACGTCCCCACACACGAGCTGTCAAAACCATACAACCCCATGTATGCTACTTAAATTTTAAGCGTTTTGCAAAGATACACTTTTTTGTCAATAAAAAATTAAAAATGAAAAATGAAGAAAGTTTTTTTTTATTGACAAAAAAGTGTATCTTTGTATTTTAGTATATTTATCAGTAAAAATAATAGTTAGTTATATGAAAAGATTGATTTATAGCGTATTAGCAGTTGCTACAATGGCAGCATTTTCTTTTAATGCTGTGGCTCAGAAGGTTAAATTTGCAGGTACAATTACCTATTCGGTGTCGTTTTCAGGCAAAACAGATCCTGCAAAACATGTTCCGCACACGTACAGTGAAGATGTTTGGGGAAATATGACCAAAAGAACCCAAAACAACGGAGGAATTGGCATCTGTACCATTACAGACGGTGATTCGGCAAAAGTTACTCAATTATTTGACACTCCATTTGGAAAAGTAGGCATATCCAATAAAATGGATTTTACCGAAAGTGAACAAAAAATTAAAAAAGAAGTAACTCCGCAGCCGGATAAAGACAAAACCATTTGTGGCTATGCTTGTAAATGTTACCAAATCACTATTACCGATTTGGAAGATGATGACACGCAAGATATTTTGCTGTGGACAACAACTGAAATCGGTGAAAATGAAAATGTTAACTCATTAAGTTTGCTCACAAAAGGTTTGTCAGGCTACGTGCTGAGCATGGTTATTGAAAGTCCCGAAGATGAAATTACGCAAACTGTTGAGGCTACGCAAATTAAGAAAACTAAAATCAAAAGTGTAGATTTTGTGGTGCCTGATAGTTACAAAATGATGTCAGAAGACGAATTTAAAGAATTTGTACAAACCAATTTTGGCGGTAGCGGAGAAGAGGAATAGGGAACTATGTACAGAACCAAAACCTGCGGCGAACTTCGCCTCGAAAATCTCAACCAAACCGTTACCCTCGCCGGATGGGTGCAGAAAAATCGCCGAATGGGCGGTATGACTTTTGTGGATTTGCGCGACCGTTACGGAATTACACAACTCGTTTTTAATCAAGAAATTAACCCCGAACTTTGCGAACAGGCAAACCGTCTGGGCAGAGAATTTGTGCTGCAAATCAAAGGCACGGTTTCCGAGCGTTCCAATAAAAACAAAAATATCCCTACGGGCGACATCGAAATTATTGTTTCCGAGTTAAAAATTCTCAATCAGTCGGCTGTTCCGCCTTTCACTATCGAAGACGAAACGGACGGCGGCGACGATATTCGGATGCAATACCGCTACCTCGATTTGCGGCGAACGGCGGTGCGTGCCAACCTCGAACTGCGGCACAAAATGGCGTTTGAAACGCGCCGTTACCTCGACGCTCTTGGATTTTTGGAGGTGGAAACGCCCGTTTTAATCAAGTCCACGCCCGAAGGGGCACGCGATTTTGTGGTGCCTTCCCGTATGAATCAGGGGCAGTTTTATGCTTTGCCGCAAAGTCCGCAGACATTCAAGCAATTGCTGATGGTGTCGGGGTTCGACAGATATTTTCAGATTGTAAAATGTTTCCGCGACGAGGACTTGCGTGCCGACCGTCAGCCCGAATTTACGCAAATCGACTGCGAAATGTCGTTTATCGAACAGGAAGATATTCTGCAAACTTTTGAGGGTTTGACAAAACATCTTTTTAAATCTATTAAAAATATTGATTTACAAGAGTTTCCGCGAATGACTTATGCCGATGCGATGCGGTTTTACGGCTCGGACAAGCCCGATATTCGCTTTGAAATGCAGTTTGTAGAACTGATGGACACGTTGAAAGGACACGGTTTTTCGGTGTTCGACGAGGCGGAATATATCGGCGGAATTTGTGCCAAAGGTGCGGCTGTTTATACCCGCAAGCAGATTGACGCACTGACCGATTTTGTAAAACGCCCGCAAATTGGCGCAAAGGGCTTGGTTTATGCCCGCGTGGAGCAGGACGGCAGCGTAAAATCGAGCGTGGATAAATTTTATTCGCAGGAGGTTTTGCAAAAATTAAAAGAAAAAATGAGAGCCCAAAACGGTGATTTGATATTGATAATCAGTGGCGACAACAGTCATAAAGCCCAAAAACAACTTTCGGAACTCCGTTTGGAAATGGGCAATCAACTTGGACTGCGCGACAAAAACAAATTCTGCTGCCTTTGGGTTGTCGATTTCCCGCTTTTGGAGTGGGACGAAGAAACGCAGCGTTTTTACGCAATGCACCACCCGTTTACCTCGCCCAAACCCGAAGATATTGCGCTTTTGGAAAGCAATCCTGGCACCGTTCGTGCCAACGCTTACGATATGGTTATCAATGGAGTAGAAGTCGGTGGCGGCTCTATCCGAATCCACGACAGCGGTTTGCAAAAGAAGATGTTTGAGATACTTGGTTTTACTGCCGAAAAAGCCGAATATCAGTTTGGTTTTCTGATGAATGCGTTCAAATACGGCGCCCCGCCGCACGGAGGTATTGCCTACGGACTCGACCGCCTTGTGTCGCTCTTTGCAGGACTTGACAGCATCCGCGACTGCATCGCCTTCCCTAAAAACAATCAGGGACGCGACGTAATGATAGACGCACCAAGTTTGATAGACCAGGAGCAGTTGAAAGAATTGGGGCTGGATTAGAGTGTAGAGTGTAGATATTTTTTGCATTTTGGGGTAAATTTGTTATAAAATTGGATAGGGCATGTCTTACCTTTACATGTGTAATGAATTGACAATCAAATAGTTGCATATTTTTGGGTATGGTGTGCCTTACCCCAAAAAACGGGCGAAAGGTGCAGAAATAACTCTCAACTTTCAATTCTCCACTTTCAACTACAAATACAGGTCTCTTTCTCCGTTTTCGATTTTTTGTAAGGTAGTTTGGACTGTTGTTTTTAATTGACAATCAGGTATATCGGTTGTCATTTTGTGCAATAGTTCAAAGCCTTTTTTGCGTGTATTTTCGGCGGCAAAATCAAGTAAATATTCTTCAAAAGTAAACAAACCGTTGGGCATGCAATACTGTTTGATTAACCCCGGTTTTGCCAAATCCATAAAATCATTGCCAACTCTTCCTTTTCGGTAACAGCCGGTGCAAAATGAAGGTATAAAACCGCCATCAATCATATCTGAAATCACTTCATCCAAAGAGCGGTGGTCTCCCAATGAAAACTGACTGCCTGTCCCTTTTTCTTCGCTATAAGCCCCCGGATTGGTACGACTACCGGCAGAAATCTGACTGACACCGTAATTGATAAGTTCATTACGAATGGCATCATTTTCTCTGGTGCTGAGGATAATTCCTGTGTAAGGCATTGCGATACGAATAATGGCAATAATTTTCTTAAAATCATCATCGGAGACGGGATGGGGTACTTTTTCTGTCAAAGCGACCCCCTGTGCAGGCTCAATACGTGGAAAACTAACCGTATGAGGTCCGCAACCAAATACTTTTTCTAAATGAGCCGCATGCTCCATAATCGCCAGAATTTCAAAGCGATAGTCAGCCAAACCAAACAAAACGCCCAATCCTACGTCATCAATTCCGCCTGCCATTGCTCTGTCCATTACCAAAAGTCGGTTTTCATAATCTGCTTTTGGTGTGCCGGCAGGATGATAAATTTTGTACGCAACAGGGTCGTAAGTTTCTTGAAAACAGACATAAGTGCCAATATGTTCGGCTTTTAATTTACGAAAATCCTCCACCGACATGGGGGCTAATTCTACATTTATTCGCCTGATAGAGTGATTTTTATAACGAGCCGCATAAGTTGTACGTATGGCTTGGCATATATAATCTATTCCATTTTGGGGCGATTCACCGCATATCAACAAAATTCGCTTGTGTCCTTCTTTTAACAAAGATTCTGTTTCTCTTCGTATTTCACTCATATCCAACACTTTACGGACAATTTCCTTATTGTCTCTTCTGAAAGCACAATAAAGGCAATTATTGACGCATACATTTCCCGTATAAATGGGCGCAAAAAGCACCAAACGCTTGCCGTAGATTTCCTCTTTTGCATACTTTGCGACCTCCATAATTTTGTGAATGTTTGCCTTGTCGGTTATTCGTAACAAAAGAGCAACATCTTCAAGCGATAAGCCTTTTAATTTTTTAGCCTTATTGAGTACGTTATTCAATTCTGCCTCCGAAGGCGTGCCTCTGTCAAGCAAACCATAAAGTTTGTCTCTGTTGATGTAATTTTCAAATCGTTTATCCGACATAATTAAACACTTTTTATAAGATTAGACTTTACTTTGACCGATTTTAATCTGCCCAATTTGCCTGTAAGCGCATTGATATTATCTGCATCACTTTTGACAATGAGCAAAATAATATAAAGTGCATCTTCCCGCATCGGCACTCCTGTTCGCAGATAAACTATATCCGCATAGAGGCTCAAAAGGGCATTTACCTCATTAACGGCATTCCTCGCTGATATGAGAATGCTGATTGTTCCAATTTTCTTTTCCATTAGTGAATACTTCTGAATTAGTTATAAATAAATATTAAATTAAAACTTAAAACTACTTACCCGATAAATCGAAAAAGCAGTATATTACAAAGTTACATTTTTTTTTGAATTGAAAGTTGAACTTATAAAAAAAAAAAGAGTAAATTTGAGCATCCCCTGCAACAATTGTAAAATAATAAAAATTATGATTCTATTTTTCATCATTCTCTAATATTTTATTTTTCAACTTTTTAACTAAATATTCTGTTGAGTAATTTCTTTTATTCCAATAAACAATATCTGCATCATATCCTCCCAATTCTTCTTTTTCAAATTCATTAAAAACATATAAATCATCGGCAATACGCAAATTGCTATTTTGTAATGACTGAAAATACTTTTGTTTATTTGATAATTGTAGTCCACCAGGTCCAAGGAAAATTATTTTTTCCCTGCAAAATCAATATTTTTATTGTGATGCCTAAATCTCTCATTGAAATAGTCTGTTTCATATTCATTAAAATATTCCAAACTGTCTTTGCCCATTTTGTCGAAATATTTCATTACGTAAGACGAATCAATAATATTTTGTGATAGATATTCACGCAAAAAATATCCATCTTTGTTTTTTGTACTAACACATTGTATAAATACAGATGCAGTAATTATAAATAAGATTGTCATCCTTTTCATTTATATGTTATAATCCAATTATTTTGTATCATTTCTTCTTCTGTAACAACGATTTTTTTTTTCGTAAAGTTGTCGCTGACAAATTTCTGACCAGTTGTATTTCAGCATTGTATCTTCAGGAATAATAAAAAATCTCAATTTATCATCTATAGAGGCTTTGTTTTGAAATATTTTGTCGTGAAAATAAGGGAAATTGCCATACGCTGTATCTTTAGCCGTAGCCCTATATGAGGGATAAACTATTGTGTCTTTATCATTTAAATTTAGATTATATGCGAGTGCAAGTTCAAAATGTACTATTTTATTGTCAACAATTGTTTTTTCAACATACAAGGAATCTGATGAAGACACATAGACATATATTGTATGATTTGAATTATTTTTAATAGCAATACAAGAACCCATATCAAATACACAGGAATGTAAATGTAACAATGTAAAAAATAAGAATATGTATATTTTTATATGCAAATAATAATAACCATCAATACGAAACGCATTTTCTGGGGAGGATTGCTTTTTTTAAGTCATTGCATCATCCTTAAATTCATCACAGCAAAACAAACTTAATGCAATGCCTGATATTATCAATAAATCTTTTATCTTATACATACAAATTAAAATTTTTATTATTACCATAAAG
>JAISTU010000164.1 GCA_031272415.1 Bacteroidales bacterium
GAATCATCAACGGTGGCGGGCATATTATCCGCGAAATGTCGGCAGAAAAAGGCAGACTGGATTTGTGCGTAGTCTACAAGGGCAAAAAATACCCCATCGAACTGAAAATTTTGTATTCCAAGAAAACAATCCCCGAAGGTTTAGAACAAACTGCAAGGTATATGGATTCTTTGGGCTGTCAAAAAGGTTATTTAATTGTCTTTGACCGCGATAAAACCAAATCTTGGGACGAAAAAATCTACCAAAAACAAGAAAACGTAGACGGGAAAATGATTGATGTTTTTGGCTGCTGAGAGATAATTAAAAATTAAAATGTAGAGACGGCATCCTGCCGTTTTTGTGAAGTGAAGAGTTGTTTTTAGAACGTTTTTGTGCAAAAATGCAAAAAAGACTTTACTCTTCACTTTCACTTACAGCACGATTGCGTCTGCCACTAATTCGGCGATGGTTTTAATTTTGATGTTTAATTTGTAATTTTGATTGAGTTGTGTAATTTGGTCTACACAATTATGGCAAGGAGTAACAACAATTTTAGCACCTGTTTTTCGGATTTGTTCGGCTTTGATTTTTCCTGCTGCCAATCTGCGTTCATTGTATTGCCCCATAGCCAATTGACCGCCTCCGCCTCCACAACAAAAATTATCTACCCCACAAGGAGTCATCTCGACAATATTTTCAGCCGCAGCAGAGACAGCTAAACGAATTTGTTGCATCAAACCTCCGTTTCTGACCAACTGACAAGGGTCGTGAATGGTAACAAGTTCTTTGTTTTTGGATTTATCCAATTTAATTTTGCCACTTTGAATGTATTGATTGAGCAATTCAACGGCTGCAAGTACCTGATATTCAGTGGGATGTTTAAAATAATTAGGTGCTTCCCACCGATTGACTTTTGTTCCGTGTCCGCATTCACCTATGACCAATGTTTTGGCATTTTTTTTAACTACTTCATCGTGCAGTCGCTTTGCAATTTGGGCAGCCGCCGCCGTATCGCCCGTAAAAAGCCCATAATTAGTAACATCGTAAGCGTCTGTTGAGAGTGTCCATTGTTCTTTTGCGGCATAAAATATTTTTGACATCGCGGAGATAGAAAGTGGGAAAAACTTTACTTCTCGCGGATTTAATGTGTAAAAAACATTTGTATCTGTTTGATTAAGAGGAATTTTCGCATTTTCGCCTAATTCATCTACCAATTCTTCGTCCATCCATTCAATAGTATCAATAAAATCTTCTGTTGAAATGGACATATTATTGCCTGTTTTGAGGGCAGAATCTACATTCTTTTGCAACTCTTGCGGCACTAATCCCATGGAAGAGAGCATTTTACGTCCTACATAAATGACGTAAGCAATATCAACACCGATTGAACAATGCGGCACACAACGTCCGCAAAGTGTGCATGAGCCAAAGAAACTGTCAATCATTTCATTAGCCATTTTTTCGTCCAATTTTCGGGCATTGACCAAAGGGGGGACAATTTTGCCTGTCAAAGTGCAATATCGGCGGTACAAAGAGGCAACCAAATCCACTTTGTAGGCAGGAATAAATTTGTTTTGTCCCAAAGTTTTGTAATACATGCAACTTTCGGCACACAATCCGCAATGTACACAGGCGTTCAAATGCGTTACCAATTTAGAATCGGCAGGCATTTTTAAATGTCTTAAAGCATTGTCTATCTGTTCTTTAGTTATTTTTTCCATCTGAAGATTTTAATTTTTTTGAGGGCGGCCACACATTTCTCCAACCATAAAAATATCCTAATTGAAAACGTGCCGCAAAAAAGTAGGCTACATGTCGCAATTTTCCCACAGGAATATAAAGAAATAAAAGAATTGCCGAAATGTAATAAATTGTTATAAACCATTGAGGTAGAACAAAATACGATACGGTCATTATTTGAAAAAAAGTGGTTAAAAAATTAGATAAATAATCATCCCAATTGGATAAATTTCGTAACTTTTTAACAATCAATCTTTTTATCAACAATAAATAACCACTTATCGCAGAAACTGTTAAAACAGTGATAATCAGCATCATCCATAAAAAAGGAACGCTCAATGGCGACACAAAAAAGAAAGCAATCCACAGCAAAAGGGAAATCAATGTTCCAACATGAAAAAAAATGCCACCAATAAAAGAGGGCAAATGTTTGTATGCCGACTCTTTGTGCCACGGCATCATTGCGGAGGTGTAGGAATAAACTTCCGCAGTCGCAACATTGCCACTTTTTTGAGAATATTCTTTAGGTTTTCCCAATCGTAATAATCTGATAATGTGGAAAGTACATGCAATTACGCAAATACATGCGGCTATGATACTAATGCAAGGCAATATCATCATAAATATTTGATTTTAAACATGTTATACACACCCTTCCGGCTTTGGTAAACCAGCCACTCGACACGCCCCACGTGCAGGTCCTAACGGAAATAAGTCATAAATATCTTTCAATTTAAGCCCCGTTTCTTTACAAAGTGTTCTAATCATGGGTGCCATCCCTTTTTGTTCAAAGGATTCTCTAATTATACGCACTACTGCCCAATGTTGGTCGGTCATTTCAATTCCGTCCATTTGCGCAATTTGTTTTGCAATTTCATCATTCCATAAATTCGGATGAATCATAAAACCATCCCCGTCAAATTCTATTCCTGTCATGTTATTTTTTACAATATTCTTAAATTTTATATCTATTAAAATTTTCAAAAAAAGCCTCTAAATCAATGCTTTATAAAAATACATGCTGTTTTTGAAAACCTTTATACAAAGATACACAAATTATTCAATAAAAAATTAAAAATTTAAAAATTAAAAAATGTAGAGACGTAGCGTGCCACGTCTCCGTTATAAAAGATTGATAATCATATATTTATATTTCAAAAAAGACGTTACACGCCACGTCTCTACATAAAAAGTGAAAAATTGAATGAAAATATAGAAACGGTGCATACACCGTCTTTACAATCATAAAATCTTTACAATCATTAAAATCTTATGAAAATCATGGTTCAGATGGGAATTTTTCATCTTTTACAATTTTTTTCTCCCAAAATGCAAAAAAACGGCAGGGATGCCGTTTCTACATTTTTAATTTTTAATTTTTAACTGAATAAAAGGTGTATTTTTGCATTTTTATATGTAATTATCATGAATAGGAAAATTTTGATTATTTTTGGATGTTTGATAGGAATGTACTGTTCTTATTCTCAAACAGTTAGCGTTGATGAAGCCCGACAAGTGGCACGTAATTTTTTTGCCGATAATCACAAAGATGCAGTGGTTTTGGATAAAACAATTTGCCAAAATGAGGATACTTTGCTGTATTTTTTTAGGCAAAACCAACAATGTGTACTCATTTCCGGCAGTCGGACTGTTGTGCCTATTTTGGCATATTTTACTGTAAATGAGGAAATTACGGACGAGATTGCTCCTGCTGCTCAAATGTGGATAAATTATTATGCACAACAAATAAAATATTTGCACAATGAGCGGCTTCCAATTTCTCCTAATGTACTCAAATCGTGGAATTTATGCCTCTCCACTCACAAGGGAAACGAAGATATTATATCGGAAATAACGCCTTTGCTGACTTCGCAATGGGGACAAGGCAGTAAATACAATTATTATTGTCCTTATGACATGCAAAGTAGCAACAATCAGCGAGCGGTAACAGGCTGTGTGGCAACGGCTTTGGCACAATTGATGTACTATTTTCGCTTTCCGCAAACGGGCGAGGGTAATTATTCTTATGTGCATGAAAATTACGGCACTTTGTCGGCTGATTTTTCGCAAACAACTTACGATTATTCAGCCATGAGCGACCGCCCGAAGTTTACCAATGCGGCTATCTCGCAACTGATGTATCATTGCGGAGTGGCGGTCGATATGGTGTATGGGGCAACATCTTCGGGCATGTATAACCACAAAGCGGCTTATATTTTGAAAACTTATTTTAAATATTCTCCGCAAACACAGTATATTTTCCGAGATACTACACATTTAAATTGGGATAGTTTGATAATCAATCATTTAGAGCGAAAAATACCGCTTTATTATGCCGGTTGGAGCGTGCCGGACACCAATGGACACGGTTTTATTTGCGATGGCTATCAATTGCGGGAGGATTCTAATTATTACTATCATTTCAATTTTGGGTGGGATGGCAGTTATGACGGTTATTTTCTTACCACTGCTTTGTCGCCGGCGGGCAATAATTTCAATTTGGCACAAGAGTTGGTCATCAATGCCTATCCTGATACTTCTCGTTTCTTATATCCTGATTATCAGCCTATTACAGGAGAAACTGTTTTGAGAGATTTGGAAGGCTCTTTTGAAGATGGAAGCGGAAAAGCATTTGATTGTCAGGCAAATATGAATTATACATGGGTAATAATGCCTGATAAAGACACCATTACAAAAATCAATTTTCTGGTAGATTATCAATTATCGCCCGATGATACTTTGTATGTAACTGATATAGAAGGAAATACGCTCTACACCTTCACAGGAGACAGCAATATTTCTATATTTGATGTTGCCAAAACAGCAGCAATATTTCATCTAAAAACGTTTTCGGGGCAAGTCTCCGGTGGTTTTAAGGCATCTTATGCGGCAGTTTATCCTACTTATTGCGTGTCATCGCCCATCAAGCAATATATTCCTGCTCAATCAGTTATAAGTGACGGTAGCGGGAGTAAAAATTACAACAATTTGACGCTTTGCGATTGGCTGATTCGCCCCGTGGGATGTCAAACGATTACATTGAAATTCAATTACTTTCAAACAGAACAGGGCAAAGATTTTCTTAATATTTATGACTACACTACCACGCCTTACACTTTGTTGCACTCTCTTTCGGGGCAACTCACTGATTCTGTGTATCATTTGGACTGCAAAATGGCATTGTTGGAATTTGTTACCAATGAAAGCGTTACAGGTAGCGGTTGGGAGTTGGCTTATTCAATCAATCAATTGTCTATCAATGAATTAACAGACAATCATTCTACGCAATACATTTATCCTAACCCGACAGATAAGCAAATTACGGTCGTTTTGCCGGATAATATTTCTATTGCAACATTTGTATTATATGATATACATGGGAAAACAGTGATTTTACAACAAGTTGATAATCAACAAGTTGTCGATATTTCAACTTTGCCAAGCGGAGTTTATATCTACAAAATGGTCTCTGAAAAACAAATATTTACAGGAAAGATGGTCAAAAAATAAGAGTAAATGCTAAAAATGCAGTAGCAACAGTTCATTTATAAATGTTGAAACTGCGGGGCAAATCCCGTGCAGTAGCACAGATCGCAATAATGGTGCAGGATGAGGTTCAAATTTTAGAACATTTTTATCCCAAAATGCAAAAAAATCTCCACTCTCAATTATCTTCTTCCCAGTCGAAATATTCTACTTCTTTGACTTTACCTTTCATAAATTGATACCCTAAATGCAGTGCTATCGAACTTGTACGCCAACCGTATTTTCCTGACGTTTGAGCATACGGAGGCAATTCGTTAGTGGTCTGATACTCAAACTGTACCCTATTTACAAAACAAATATTTCCATTGATGCCGAAGATAAAATTATGGTTAGGATTTTTGGCATGCAGTATAAAATTGACCGCAAACGTTAAATCCGGTACAAAATAATAACCATAAGGGATACTTACCTTCTCTTTCATCCAAACATGCTCTTTCAAAACAGTATCTCTGCCGGTGAGCAAATTAAAATATCTTGGACAAATATCAGATTCCATGTCTGACATTGCTAAATATTTTTTCGGTGACCGAATAAACGGCATAAATTTTAAGCCCATTTCAGGCTGTATGTACATCCTTTTGCTGATTTTTGCCAAATAAGATGCTTTGAGTGATATGCCGATAGAATAAGTGTGCAATGCTCTGGTAAATATATCGCTGTCGTAGCCGATTTCTCCATTTGGCAGGGTGTCGACGGGTTTGAAATATTCTGTCACATAATGAATTTTATTGATTGGTAATTCCACTGTAAAGCCCCAGCCTTTTTTCAGCATTAAAGAATATCTGAAATTAAATTCTTTTGGAATTGTTGTTGATTTACAAATCAAATCTAATCCCATATTTTTGAGTTCATATCTATTGATACCGGGTAAAAGAATACCAATACCAAAATATGCTCCAAAACTATGTATTTTTTGTGAAAAATCGAAAGTAGAAAATGGAGATTTATTTTCTGCTCTCCAATAATTTTTGGATTGCATGCGTACTTCCTTGACAGTCTTGTTTTTAGGCGGTATTTTAAACATCATGCCGCCTCGAAAAGATAAATTACAGCGAAAGATTTCAGGAAAATAAGAATATTGTCCCACCATCCCTTCGGCATACAAACCAAAAAAATCTCTAAAATAAACTCCTCCACCAACACCTACCCCAAATTCATGTCGATAACGAGAATAATTGAAATCTCTCCATATTGGTTCCCCTTCATTATAGGCATAGCCATCAGCAATATATTCCTTTGTGTTCCACTGAATTAAATAGGCTGCACCATATTTTGCGGTCAAATACAAATCCCACCTACAATTTTTGTTTTTGCTTAAAAATGGCAATAAATGAAAATTAACTTGTACACCAAAAGTAGGCGATAGACTCCTTTTTACTATAGGCGTCATAAAAACAGTAGGGATGCTATCCACAAAAATAGTATCTGTATTCGTAAAGTTTACCTTATAAGATTCATAGGTCATAAAACCCCAATATGCCCCAATTTCTACTCAATCTAATACACCATAATGAAATTCTGCACGCAAATTGGGCGTAAATTCTTTACCATATTCCTTTTTCTTAGATTGCTCAGTCCAATGCAAAAAACTTTTTGAGTATGGGAAATCAAAAGTATTATATCTATTAAAAGATAGACTTGCTTTGATATTCCAACGATTTTTAATGCTGTGTTGGGCGTGGGTAGTTGATGAAACTAACAAAAATAATATTGTGCTTGCTACTATTTTTCTTAACTCTTTCATAATCTTTGGGTTATACAATTTTATTCTTCACTAATTAAAAAAATGCAGGCTCAAATAAAGTTCCAAGCCTGCATAAAATGTTCTACTTCAAATCGTCGTCTGTAATAACAAATGTATATTCGTAGGTAATCAAATCTACACCTCTTTTGAGTCCATTTTTGTACACTGTTGGGACTTCTGTCCATGCCAATTTGTTGTAGGGAACATGATTGCTCACATCATCATCAAAAAAAGGACCATACCACGTTTTTAACTTTACGCCATCTATTGTGTAAACGGTTATAGAATCTTTCCCAAGCCAATTTGCAAAACTGTATTTTCCACTTTGTGAATAATTAGGACTCATAACAAGTTTTGTTTCATTTACATTTATTGGCGTGGCAGTTATGCTATCTGCATTGTACAATGAGGCTGAAAACAATATCTTTTGTGATGATAAATTTTGAACATAAATATCATCTCCTACAAATGATGATAAAGGATCACAAGCATAGATCATAATTCCCATAAATGCGAAGACAATCAACACATACAAACGAACAAATCTTTTTTTATTAGAATCCATGGTTCGCAAATGATTGAGTGGTACATGAGGAACTGCCATAATTGCTAATTAAACAATTTTTCAAAGCAGTATGACTTGTTGTTGAACTAATTAAACAGTTATAAATCTGATATGGAGAGCGTCCGCAATTTACTTGTAATTCTTTCATTATGATAGGTTTATACCAATCATCGTCTGGGTCTCCTGCTAATGTTTCCCATCCACGATAAACTTTGGCACGCCATTCAAAATAATTTGCCCACATTTCTCCTATGCCGATATAACCTGCTTTATATGACCCGGAACCTGACCCATAGCCTCCATTGCCAATAATACCGGAAATATATTCACTCCAATAATAATTGCCAACTTTTTTATAATGACTCGCATGGGCTAATTCGTGATACATAGTCGAATGCACATTTCGCGTTAAGGTAGTAGTGCTTAAATAAAACATGTCAGGCATAATCCAATCTATCCAAGAAAGTAAAGAACTAATACCTTGTACTCCAAGGAAATTATTGAAAAAAGCATTGGTAAACGAAACATGGTGCGCCATTGGGGTAGAAGCCGACCAATTCCCTCCCATTGAGATAGTCCAAATCCGCATATCGGACGGAGGCGCCGTAATGCTAAAAGTAGGGCAAAGAGTATTGCGATAATAAACAGTCGCATTATTGATAGTTGCCCATTTCCATGCTACCGAATTAGTGTAAATATCTCTATTATGACCGCCGTTTCCATACCAGCCCATGCTATAATCAGCAGGGGCTAAAAACGCATAATTTCCCCAAATTTTAAACCCTGACGAATTTTCAAATACCATAGTGTAATGTACGTTTGTCAGATAGGTTTCGTTAATATAATAATAGCCACTACTATTTGTATATGCCGTTGCCCACTTGAGAATATTGTGTACTCTTACTTTAACACCATTGATGCCTTCAAGCGTATTACTGCTATTATTCCAAACTCGTAAATAGCCTGACGGATTGCGTTTTGTTGCTTTTTGACTGGGCGCAGGAGAATTTAATTCGGCTTCATCTTCTATCTCCTCTTCAGAGTCTATGTTTCCTGTTAAGAATAAAGATTTGATTTCCAAAAGGTTTAGCATTTCGATGTAACTTTCACTTTTGCCTTGTTCTTCTGCTTCCTCAAAATAAGGAATAAAGCAATTTTCCAAAATTTCATACGAAACAGGAATACTGCTTGCGTCAAAATCTTCGATTGGAATTACAGACCAAAGATAGTTTTCTCCGCTTGGGTCAGAATAAGACATCCCTTCCTGCACAATTTCGTAATCCAAAGGATACCCAAAAATTTCAAAACCCGACTCATCCAATAGATAATCCATATCTTCTTTGTTAGTGGGGGCAAATTTAACATACAAGTGCGTCGTAGGCACCGTACCTGACACTGATATTACACCATCGTTTGGCACTCTGCCTTCTGCTAACAATGCGTTATATGCAATTTGCATATTAGCAACAGAATAAGCATTCTCCAATTGATCACCTAATATCATCACATCGGCTGGTTCTACTATTTCGGATTCATCGTTTTTTTGACCCAAGTTATCAACACCATTAGCATTGATATCTTTCTTGCAACTACTCAAACTGATTACCCCTACGATTGAAAAACAGAGCAGCACAACCGATGCAAG
This sequence comes from Bacteroidales bacterium, assembly GCA_031272415.1. Taxonomy (GTDB): domain Bacteria; phylum Bacteroidota; class Bacteroidia; order Bacteroidales; family WCHB1-69; genus JAISTU01. The sequence continues at coordinate 9,220 of JAISTU010000164.1, forward strand.
CAATGCTTTTCTCGGCTGTATTCGCCAACTCCTTTCTTTCGTTAAATTGTCCATAACTCCGTTAATACTAAGATGCTCATGCATGCCATCTGTGTTGGCGGCTCGCAAATCATCTGCTCCATGCCCGTAGGCGTCTCTGTTGCCTCTTTCATAACCGGCAACTTTAATAAACAACTTTCTCATAAAATTTGTTTTTTAATTTTTAAATTATACTTACTTTAATTATTACTTAATTTTTTGCAACCCCAAAAACAGGTTGCTAACTGTTTTACAAAGATACACAAAAAAGTAATATCTCAGTAATATCTCATTTAGCCAAAAAGCACCTTTTTGTAGTGATTTTTAGCCCAAAAATATTTTTTTTGCACTTTTTCTTTGTAACTCATTGATTCACAGTGTATTAATTATCTTTTTTTATCTGCAAATAATATCACATTCTTATTATCTTGAAAATCATGTAGTTATAGTGTTTTTACAAGATTTTGAAAAAATATTATAAAAAAGTTTAATTTTTAATTTTTAATTGACAAAAAGGTGTATTTTTGCAAAAAAGTAGAATTTATATAAAAAAGATGAATTTAAATACAGTATCGGTTCAAAAGTTGATGTGGAAAGAAGATATTTTGCCCAAATTACAGGGCAAAAGGGAGGCTTGCAATGGTAATTTCTGTATGTTTGAGCATGTTCCGATTGAGAACAAGGTGTTGTTTCCTTCTCAATTAGATGTTTCTATTATCATGCTTTGTACAGAAGGTCAACTGACAGGTTTTTACAATTTACAAGAGATAAATTTGCATGCCTCTTCTTTGGCGTTCTTTTTGCCAAGACAAATTTTGGAAATTCGTTATATGAGTGAAAATTTTAAGGGATTGTTTATGTCCATTAGCGAATATTTAGGCGGTTTTATTTTTGGCGATTTGCCGGATATATTAAGTAGGAATGTTTATATCAAAAATTATCCCGATATTTCGTTGTCATCAGAAAACTTTGCCATAATAGAGCGACATTGCCGGCTATTATGGGATATTTTGCTTCAACAACAAAATGTCTATGTACCTGCTATTGTGAAGAATATGGTACAATCATTTGTTCAATTGGCAGGCAGTTTTGTACATCATTGCAATTTAGATACTAATAAATTCACATTGTCAAGAGATGTTTTAAGACGTTTCCTTGTTTTATTGGGAGAGCATTGCAAAGAACATGCAGACATTGATTTTTATGCTCAAAAAATGAAAGTTGATAAAAAATATTTGACTAAAATAGTAAAAACATATAGTAGCAAAACAATTACACAATGGATAGACTATTATCGTTTGCGAAGAATGCAGTACTTTTTAACAAAAACAGATGAGACAATTTCTGATATTAGCAACATGTTTTGTTTTGCCACACTATCTTGTTTTACTCGCTCTTTTGTCCGCATGACAGGAATATCCCCAACAGAATATAGAAAAAAGTATGGTCGTTGAAAGTTGTTTGTCTGAACTGTGATTTTCGCATGATTGGTGTGATTATTATGATTTTAAATTGTCTGAACCACTGATTTTCGTATGATGGGGGTGATTATTATGATTTTAGATAATCACACAAATCATAAAAATCATTCCAAATCAAAGTTCAGACAAAGAATGTCCAAATTTTAGAACATTTTTATCCCAAAATGCAAAAAAAATTACACTATCATTATAAAATAGAAAAAATGCAGGCTCAAAACCAAGGGAGTTACAAGCCTGCGAGAATACTATTTTATTTCCCAAAACAATACCTTACCCCCAAATTGATTGACCAATCAAAAAAGGGAGACAAATTTTTTGAGTAAGGTAAGTAAGTATTTGAATAAGAGTAAAATACCATGCCAAATCCGGGGCGAAAATCACCCGAAATTGCCAACGGAATTTTACTGAATCCAAATTCAACACCACCAATCGCATTGATACCCAACACTGATGTATTTTGATGATAATAAGCATCATAAAAACCAAAACTCAAACCACCACCTGCATACCAATTTAATTTTCCTGCGTCAAGTGTAGAGTAGAGACGGTGCAGGAGAGGGACTCTGTGTAAAGTTAAAATCATTTTTTTTTGTTTTAGAGGTTTAAATTAAACAATTTTATTGCATTTTCGGTAGTTTTTCGGGCGATAACTTCTATTTGTGATTGCATAATTTGAGCAATTTTTTCGGCAATGATGGGAATATAAGCACTGCTATTGCGTTGTCCGCGATACGGAGCAGGGGTCAAAAAAGGGCTGTCCGTCTCCAAAACAATGTCCGAAAGTGCCACAGACGGCAATATTTCGTCCAATTTGGAAGATTTATACGTAACCGTGCCCCCAATTCCAAGCAAAAAACCCCGCTCTATGACCTCTTTGGCATGCTCTACACTGCCCGAATAACAATGAAAAATCCCCTTCAAAGAACAGCCTTTAAACTCATCTAAAACCGACATAACCTCATAATAAGACTGCCGTTTGTGAATAATTATCGGCAAATTTTTCCCCAACGCAAACTCAATTTGATACCGCAGAGCATCTTTTTGAAATTGGAGAAATGTTTTGTCCCAATAAAGGTCAATTCCCACCTCTCCAATGGCTATAAATCTGTGATTATCAAACTGTTGAAACATTAACTTAAGAATATCTTTATAATCTTCTTTTACGTCGCAAGGGTGCAAACCCAACATCGGATAGCAAACAGTAGGATATTGCCGACAAACCGCCAACATTGGTTCAATACTTTCCAGATTGATATTAGGTAAAAAAAGTTGACAAACACCCGATTTTAGGCTATTTTCTATCACTTTTTTCCTATCTGATTGATATTCTTCTAAATAAATATGTGAGTGTGTATCAATAAATTGCATAAATTATTCTCTTTTTTTGCAAAATTTTCACAGTTCTTTATTTTATAAAATTTCTTTCAAAAAAAAATCCCTTAGCAGTCGAAGTAAAAGATACAAACTGATTGGTAACTAACCACTAAGGAATTTTTCATGAAGACTAATGTCTTAAATTATTATCCGTATATGCTTCTCTATAAAGCAATTACAGCCTTTCCAACTGCACTGTAAAATGTCTCATCAGTTCGGCTTCCCATGCAATTTTAACACCTCTTTTAATGGATTCTCTTCTATCGAACACATTTTTGAGAGCCACCGCCACCACGTCCATGTGATTATTGGTATAAACACGTCGCGGAATACATAAACGCAATAAATCCAAGCCTCCGAAACGGTTTTCTCTCGTAACAGGGTCTCTATCAGCGAGTAAATAACCGATTTCACAGCCCCGTATGCCTGCTTCCAAGTAGAGTTCAACGGTAAGCGTTTGTGCCGGAAATTCTTCTTTGGGCACTTGCGTGAGTACTTTTGGAGCGTCAATAAAAATGGCATGACCGCCCGCCGGACGCTGATAAGGAACTCCAAATTCGTCCAATCTTTTTGCCAAATATTCTACTTGTTTAATGCGGGTTTCGAGGTTGTCAAATTCCGTATTTTCATCCAAACCGACCGCCAAAGCGTTCATATCTCGCCCGTTCATGCCGCCATAAGTGAGGTATCCTTCGTAAGGAATACAGAACGTTTTTGCTCCTTCGTACCATTGCTCACAATTGGTAGCAATAAAACCGCCCATGTTCACAATTGCATCTTTTTTCGCACTCATGGTCATGGCATCCGCATAAGAAAACATTTTTAAACAAATATCCTTAATGCTCTTATTTTCAAATCCTTTCTCTCTTGTTTTGATAAAATAAGCATTCTCCGCAAACCGTGCCGAATCCAAGAGCAATTTGACTTTATATTTGTCGCAAATTTGCTTAGCCCCTTTTAAATTTTCCATTGAAACGGGCTGTCCTCCGGCGGTATTGTTGGTAATTGTAATGACCACAAATGGCACATTACCTGCATTTTCCTGCAAAGCACGCTCCAATTTTTGCAAATCCACATTTCCCTTAAACGGCAGTTCAAGTTGCGTATCTTTTGCCTCATCAATAGTGCAATCCAATGCGACTGCTTTTCGGGATTCAATATGACCTTTTGTAGTATCAAAATGCGAATTGCCCGGAATAACATTCCCCGGTTTAACCAAATAAGAAAACAACACATTTTCGGCGGCTCTGCCCTGATGAGTAGGTATAACATACTCAAAACCTGTTATTTTCTTAATCATATCTTTCATTTTAAAGAAAGAAGTTGCACCTGCATAACTTTCATCTCCGAGCATAATCGCCGCCCATTGACGGTCGCTCATTGCCCCTGTGCCGGAGTCGGTTAATAAATCAATATAAACCTGCTCTGACCTCAATTGAAACACGTTATAATGTGCTTTTTTGAGCCAATGTTCCCGCTCTGAACGGGTACTTTTCACAATCGGCTCTATCATTTTTATTTTCCACGATTCTGCAAATGGTAATTCCATAAATATATATCTTTTTTATTTTTTAAATAGAAACTTCTGCCCTTCCAAATTCAGCAGATAAATAAATAACGCTCAATTGTGAAAATTATTGTGTGCGGAGAAGAAAAATCTTAAATTAAAAATGAAAAATAAATTGTAGGGGAAAGGCATGCCTTGCCAGAAAATGGTACATGGTAAAAAGCACAGAGTACAGGGCGAAAAACAACTTTCAACTTTTTTTTTGCATTTTCGCACCAAAACGTTCTAAAATCCGTCCCCCAGTCCTCCTCCGTCATTATGGACTCGCCCCGCAATCTCTTTGTCTGAACCACGATTTTCATAAGATTTATATGATTAGCAGGATTTTAAGTAATCATACAAATCAAAATAATCATACGAAAATCGTGGTTCAGACAACACAAGTAAAGACGTTGCACGCAACGTCTCTACACTGAAAAAAAAAGTTTTTTTTAATTTTTAATTCAAAAAAAAATGTATTTTTGTAAAATATATAAATTTAAAAAAAATACAAGAATATGAATCGTTTAAAGTTAAGGAAATTAAGGATTTACAAGAATGTAAAATTTTATTTGCCGACAGTTATTGCGGTATTTTTGGCGATAATGGCAGGATGTAGGAAAAAAGATTGTTGTGAGGCGGGTGAAAATAGCCTTTTTGCAAGTTGGAAATTGGTACAGGTGGAAAACAAAACTACCTTCCAAATTACTCCCGCACCTCAGAACTTAAAATTGAGGCTAAATCGTGAACATGAAATGCCTTACATTATTGAGTTTAGCGACAGCGGTACGGTCAATTTTCACCCCTCTTGCAATTTTGAATGTGGGAGATATAGCATTGAAAATCAAGACAGTATAAAATTTGAAAAACTGTTTCCCGGCACAGAGGTATATTGTGGAGAATTGTCTGATTGGGAAGAAATTGTTATCAATAATCTGTCCAAATCATTGACTTATTCTCTTTCGGGCAATATGTTAGTCATTGATTGTGAGGATAATAAACTCTATTTTCAGCGATTATTGTCATCCGATTTTACTTTGGGGATTGGGGAGCAATATGCCAATTTAGTAGTAGATAGCATCAATGAGTCAAGATGTCCGATAGGGGTTACGTGTGATTGGGCAGGAAGTGCAGATGTGAGTTTTACCTATTCAAAAGATGCTGTAAATCAATCATTTATGCTGGGCACATACAGATTCCCGCATGATATACTCATTATTGACAATCTTTATATTCGTTTGATTTCGGTAGCACCTTATCCCGAAGTTGGCAAACCCATAGAAAGAGAAGATTATAAAGTAAGAATTAAAATAACAAATTATTAATTTAACAAGCATTAATTTAACAACCATTAAACAAATTATCTATTATGAAAAGATTAGCATTAAAGATTAGTTTAGTAGTTTTTGCAGGGATATTTTTATTTTCTTGCGAAAAGATCCCGTCAGGTGGCAATGGGACACAATCTACTGATATTGAGGTCAGTTCGGATTTAGTGTCTGCGGGCAACGCATTTGCAATGAAATTATTTGCTACTGCCTATGCACAAAGTCCTGACGATGAAAACATGGTACTCTCGCCGCTGAGCCTCAATATGGCATTGGCAATGGTGTGGAACGGCGCCAACGGTGAGACAAAAACAGCCATTCAAACCGCAATGGGAATGGAAAATTTTTCAACCCAAGAGGTCAATAATTATTTCCAAACGCTGCGGACAGGCTTAGCAACAATTGATGCCTCCAACACGCAATTAGCATTGGCTAATTCAATTTGGTACCATCCAAAATTCACTGTAAAACAAGAGTTTATAAACCTCAATCAACTCTATTACAATGCGTTGGTGCAACAATTGGATTTTCAACAACCCGGTGCGACAGACATCCTTAATCAATGGTGTAGCGACAACACCAATGGACTTATTAAGGACATGTTTTCGCCCCCATTAAGTCCTACTTTGGTGATGATGCTCATCAATGCACTTTATTTTAAAAGTGTTTGGGCAGATTCTTTTGCTTTTGCACCGGAGAGTACTGAAAATGCAAGTTTTTATCAATCTGATAATCAGGAAATTACAGTTAACATGATGCAACAAAGAAATGATTTTCAGTATTATGCAGACAATAATTTGCAATTGCTGACTATCCCTTACGGAAATGGCGCATTTACAATGAATTTTGTCCTGCCCAACACCTCTTTTTCTGACCTAATGACTGCATTACAGCAACCTAATTATTGGGCTAATTGCTTAAATAACAGGCACATAGAAAAATATTTTAAGATTAACATTCCCAAATTCAAAGTGGAGTACGATTCCAAAGAAAGTTTGAAACCCATTTTAACAAATTTAGGAATGGGAATTGCATTTACAGAATGTTCTGATTTTTCGGGTACAGATTGTCCTGATTTTTCAGGTATTTCTAATACACAAACTTATATAAGCAAAGTGCGACAAAAGGCGTATATTGACGTAAATGAGCAAGGTACGGAAGCGGCGGCTGTTACTGCAATAGGAATAGGAACAACATCAATACAACCTGAATTTACGCTCAATCGTCCGTTTTTGTTTGTCATACGCGAAGAAAGTACGGGTGCGGTGCTTTTTATGGGAAGAATTAACAAACCTGTTTACGAGAATTAGTTGATTTTCAAGGAAATAGGTAAACATTATACACGGATATTCCTTTTGTTTTGTTTCGCCAATTGTGCTGTTTTGGTGCAAGGGCAAACAAAAAAGAGCACAAAGTGGGAATATGGCGGTTTTTCGGGCGGTATGTTGTTGCATACAGGTTATGTTTATAGTCAACGCTTTGATATTGAGGTCAATGGAGTTGCAAAAACTTTCACCCGACAAGGTGCTCCTTTTGGTTTGGGCGGTCGTTTGCAATTTGCATTTGGAAAACATTTGAGAATCGGCGGCGAGGGATATTCTTCTGTTTTGTATTTCAAAAATAAAAGTTACTGTCAAACAGGTTGGGGAGGTATTTTGGCGGACTTTATTTGGCGAAAAAAAGTTGTCTCTCCATTTGTTGGCTTCACTTTTGGAGGTGGCACTCAAAAAACACTCATACTTTCGGATAGTTTTCAAAATCAATTTATTACAGAAAATATTTTTTATCATCGATTTGGTTTTTTAGTACTAACTCCTTTTGTCGGCATGGAAATCACAATTACACCCAAAGTGCGATTTGTACTCAAAGCCGACTATATTTTTAATGTCAGCAATCCGCAAAAAGATTTTATCACCGGCGTCAGATTGTATGCCGGCGTTTGGTTTTATACCAAAATGTGATAAAAATAGTCCATTGTATAAAAGTGGAGATTGCGGCTCAAGCCCGAAATGAAGAGAGAGGCACGGTTTGTCTAATTTTGGAACGTTTTTGTGCGAAAATGCAAAAAAAAGTGTTAATTGACAATTGAAAAAGATTTTACAGCAATAAAAAAACCTTATTTATCGCGGTTCCCTTAGTAGCAAGGATTTTTCTGTTAATTTCCCTTATTCCCTTATTAACAAAAAATAAGGGTAATGGTGGGTTTATTTTTTGGCTACTAAGGGTGCTTTGATAAATAAGGGTTTTTTCAGAGTGTAGAGTGTAGAGTGTAGATTTTTTTGCATTTTGGGATAAAATTGTTGTAAAAATTGAAAAAATGCAGGCTCAAACTTTTAAAGTTCCAAGTCTGCATAAAATGTTATTTTTGTTAAAATTGTGCCTACTTTTTTAACTCTTTCATAATCTTTTAATTTCTTTACTAATTAAAAAAAGTATTGTACTTTTTTTCCAATTTTACCTGATTATAATGGTTTTATTTGTTGTTATTGCTCGTGTTCCGTTGGCAATACTTTCGAGTTCCGCAAGATTGTTATTTAAAAAGGAATCGGCGATGGAAAATTTTCCATTACTATAAATCCACATCTTGTTTCTGCATCCCATAGCCCCCACTTGAACTCTTTGCCTACCATTTCTTTGTTAAATTTACGCAAATATTTTAGCACATTATCAGTATTGTAAATAAACGAATTGATGCAAAAATAAGGATAATCAACGCCATTGGTGAATTGGTCTATATACCGCACATGATAATAGCCTTTGGAGATAAAAATAAATTTATATCCATGCAAATCGCAGAATTGCTGATATACCAAAGGCGATAAACACAAGCGTCCTGGGCAATGGTCATCCCAAAAATAAAGTAAACAACTGTCAAATTGCGAAATATATTTTAACAATTGTTGAGGTGTAACTGCATAAAAATGAGTAGAATCAAAAGTTGTCGGCAACATTTGTCCGCGCATAAAAAA
>JAISTU010000172.1 GCA_031272415.1 Bacteroidales bacterium
AAATATTGGAACAAACAATAAAACAAATAATAATAACGTTAATAATAATAAAAACAATATAGAAAATGAACAAAGACAAGAAGGAAGACAAGAAGGAAGTAACATATCTGGTAGCTCCAATGTTTTGGTTAGAGATGAGTTCAGCGCCTTATTACCGAGTGAGGGAAGACCAACTGAAGGATTATCCGACCTTCGTAGAACCGATAATCTACGAGGAGGGGAAAGAATATCCAAGACGTATAATAGACCGTACTCAGGACTAACTCTGCAAGAAAAGTTAGAGAGTCTTATCCCCAGCGAGGCAACTCCCCTTTTGAAAGAACATGAAGAACTTACAAAAGTTAATTATAGTGCCTTTATGTCAAATGCAAATCTCGTAGCCTCATTTTCCTTGCATGGATGGGGCTATGCTTTTTATTCTAATGGGACACAGTTGATTGCCATTAGCAGTAACCTCAAGAATATCCCCAATCGGGGTACGGATGCTACAATGATATTCTATCATCAAAATGAGGATGGCATTTTTGAAGTAAAAGGGGAATTATATGGTGTCTCAAAATCAGAAGTAAAAGAAATTACACAAACAATAAATCGGTTTTTGCCACAGGGGACTACGATTTATGAAACAGTAAATATTTCTTATGATGGATTAAGATTTCTACTCTCTCAATTAAAACATGGATATAAAATGGGGAGAGTATACAATAAGACGGTTCCGATTTCAGTGGCTTCAAATTTCCCCTCATTGCCTAATTTTGCGCAGGTTGGGGAATATACCGCAGCAAGTGTAGACAAAGCGACAGCAGAAGTAATGAAAGCAGACATTGACAAGTTGTTAAAACCGTATGGCATGGAGGCAACTATTAGAGAATATGGGCATGATTCATATTCTGTTGCTATTCCCCAATTTACCGTTGTTGCTCAAAATGACAGTTATGAAGATAGGATAGATAAAATAGAACATCCTGAAGCATATACAGACGCGAGTGCAGAAAACACTCAAACAGATACTCAATCCGACACTCAATCCGAAATGCCACGTTTTTCTATCAGCCCGGCGACACTTTTAATTAAAAATGAAAAGTGTAGATATATTTTTTTTTGCATTTTGGGATAAAAACGGTCTAAAATTAGGAAAAAAAATCTTCATTCTTCACTCTTCACTTTCCACTCTAAAAAAAAACTCCATTCTCGAAGCAGAAATTTTGGAAAAATTGGAATTTCATTGCAAAATCAGGATGAAAAAATCACCAAAATCGTGTTTTGGAGGACGTTATCGTAAAAAATTGATAATCATGTTGTTTTTTGCAACTACTTAATAATCAAGTAATTATAAATTTTGAAAAAAAATCTTGAAAAAACCGAAAAATTTTTTTCTTGTTGATAATCAAGTAATTGTGATTTTTTTTTAATTTTTTTTTTTGAATTATGTCTTTGATATTCAAAATAATTGTATATTTGCAAAGTCCTTATCAGATAATTTTTTAGAGGACATTAAATTTCATTTTTTTTTAAACTTAAAAACAAAGTAATAATGACAAAAGCAGAATTAGTAGCAGAAATTGCACGCAAAACTGGAATTGAAAGAGCAGCCGTACAGGTTATACTTGAATCTTTCATGGGAACCGTAAAGGCTTCCTTGTTAAAAAAACAGAACGTATATTTACGTGGTTTTGGAAGTTTTATCATCAAAGATAGAGCAAAAAAGACGGGACGTAATATGGCAAAAGGAACAACTATGATTATTCCTGCCCATAAAATTCCTGCATTCAAACCGGCAAAGCCTTTTGTAACCACTGTTAAAAAAACATTAAAATAGTAATAATTAGAGATTATGCCAAGTGGTAAAAAAAGAAAAAGGCACAAGATGTCAACTCACAAAAGAAAAAAACGTTTGCGTAAAAACAGACATAAGAAGAAGTAATCTTTTGTGAAACAATCAGTTGCAGAACTAAATTGCATATTCTGAAACTTTGAATATGCAATTTGGTTTTTTGTGTTTATTTATTTAGTAAAAACAGAAGAGTGGTAAGAAAAGAATTATTTATAGACGCTTACGAAGATGAGGTAAAAATTGCCTTACTTGAAGACAAAGTTTTGGTAGAACTTCACAAAGAAAGGGATACGGACAGTTTTCATGTAGGAGATATTTTTATTGGTCGTGTAAGGCGGATTATTTCGGGTTTAAATGCTGCATTTGTGGATATTGGGCATGAAAAAGATGCCTTTTTGCACTATGTAGATTTGGGTATTTACCACCGTTCTATGCAAAATTATGTCAAAAATACTTTGTCTGGGCATCATAAAAATGCATCATTAGTCAATATGCGATTAGAAAATCCGCTCCCCAAAGACGGAAATATAAAAGAAGTTCTTTCGTCGGGGCAGTTGGTTTTGGTGCAAATTGCCAAAGAGTCAATATCTACAAAAGGTCCCCGTTTGACGGGTGAGATTGCTTTTGCAGGGCGATATTTGGTTTTGATGCCTTTTGCAGACAAAGTATCTGTATCTCAAAAAATTAGAGGGCTTGATGAACGCAATCGTTTGAGAAAAATAGTTACCTCTTTTCGCCCCCGAAATATGGGAATTATTGTTCGCACAGTAGCAAAAGGACAAAGTGAAGAGGTGTTACGAAAAGATTTAGAATCATTGCTTTGTAATTGGAATGAAGCCGTTGGGAATATCTCCGGCATCAAATTTCCTAAACGATTGATAGCCGAATTAGGACGTGCCTCTACCATTATGAGAGATATGCTCAACAATACTTTTGATACTATTTATGCAGGAAATAAAGCCATTTATGATGAGATTTTGACTTATTTAAAAAGCATTTCCATTGATAAAGGCGAAATTGTAAGACTGCATAAAGGCAAAATGCCATTGTTTGAGTATTATGATATTGACAAACAAATCAAAAGTTCCTTTGGGAAAAATGTTTCTATCAAGGGTGGCATCTATTTGGTGATTGAACACACGGAAGCCTTGCATGTAATAGATATAAACAGCGGACACAGAGTAAGTTCCGATAATACGCAGGAAATGAATGCGGTAGAGGTGAACTTACGAGCGGCAGTAGAAGTTGCCCGACAATTGCGTCTGCGGGATATGGGCGGTATAATTGTTGTCGATTTTATTGACATGCGTACAGCAGCCCATAGAAAAGAATTGTATAAATGTATCTCAGTGGAGATGCAAAAAGATAAAGCAAGGCACAATATTTTGCCCCCTAATAAATTCGGATTAGTGCAGATTACACGCCAAAGAGTGCGACCCGAAGTGAGCATTGATGTGAGAGAATGTTGCCCACTTTGTAATGGTACAGGCATGATAAGTCCAACTATTTTGGTTGTAGATGAGATAGAAAACAGTATTCAAATGCTACTCCAATCTCAGAATATTAGCGGATTGTGTATCAGTGTGCATCCGTTTTTATACTCTTATCTCAAAGAGAAACATTATCGTTGGAAATGGTTGTTTAAATATAAAAAATGGATAACTTTGCATGAAAGGACGGCTTTTCATTTGTTGGAATATAAATTTTTCAGCAAAAAGACCGGAGAAATCAACTTTTGGACGCCCAAAGAAAAGACTTTATTTTTTCAAGAGTCAAACACAGATGAGATATAGACTAATTGTAGCGGTGGTTTGTTTAATAAGTAGCCTGTCGCTTTTGCAGGGGCAACAAATTGCGTTGCTTAAATACAAAGGAGGCGGTGATTGGTATGCCAATCCGACTTCTTTGCCCAATTTGGTGAAGTTTTGCAATCAAAATTTGCATACCTCACTGGGCGAGCCGGTAACGGTAGAGGTCGGCAGTAGGGATATTTTTAATTATCCGTTTTTGCATTTAACAGGGCATGGAAATGTGGTCTTTTCGGACGAAGAATGCCAAAATTTACGGCAATATTTAATCGGCGGTGGTTTTTTGCATATTGACGACAATTATGGTATAGATAAATTTATCCGTGCCCAAATGAAAAAGGTTTTTCCTGAATTGGAATTTGTAGAATTGCCCGCTAATCATCCCATTTATCATCAAAAATATGATTTTCCGAATGGATTGCCCAAAATACATGAGCATGATTTAAAACCTGCACAAGGATTTGGGTTAATTTATCAGGGACGATTGGTGTGTTTTTATACTTATGAGTGCGATTTGGGAGACGGGTGGGAAGATGCTGCCGTACATCATGACAGCGAAGCCACCCGAACAAAAGCCTTGCAAATGGGTGCTAATATTATATCTTATGTCTTCACCTCAACACCCTAATACAGAGAAAGTTAGGCTTGATAAGTGGCTGTGGGTTGTGAGAGTTTTCAAAACCCGCAATATGGCTACTTTGGCTTGTAATGCAGGGAAAGTGAAAATGGACGGTCAGTCCTGCAAACCCTCAAAAGAGGTTCGCAAAGGAGATATTTTGCAAATTCGTGTCCAAAATTTGCTAAAAACGGTAAAAGTTGTTGATTTTCCCAAAAGTCGTATCGCTGCCAAATTGGTACCTGATTTTTATACAGACCTTACGCCACAGGAAGAGTACGAAAAACTGAAAAATCTACGCTCCCAAACCGAAACCAGAGAACACGGCATCGGACGTCCAACAAAACGCGACCGAAGACAATTGGAATATGTTAAAAATCTCATCAAAAATGACACAGATTGGGAGGATGATTGACAATTGTACCCTTAAAAGCAGTAAAAAATAAACCAATGAATTTATTTTATCAACAGGATTTAATAATAGGGATTAGTACTCTAAGTGCCGAAGAGTCAAGGCATTGTGTAAAAGCATTAAGACTGAAAAAAGGCGATACCATCTTTTTGACAGACGGCAAAGGACATCTATTTAAGGCACGCATTGTAGATAATGATATAAAGTGCTGTACAATAGATATTTACGAGCAAATTACAGACTATCCTTCTTCTCAATATCGCTCTCATATTGCAGTCGCTCCTACCAAAAACAGCGACCGTTTGGAGTGGTTTATTGAGAAGGCGGTTGAGTTAGGAGTAACAAATATTACACTTCTGCAATGCGAACATTCCCAAAGACATACGGTCAATGTTGCTCGCATGGAACGTTTAATGATTGCCGCTTTAAAGCAGTCCTTACGTATACAATTGCCACATTTTACTGTCAATTGCAGCATTGATGATTTTTTTGCATCCATAGGGGATAAATATACTCAAAAATATATTGCTTATTGCGGAAAATTAGAGCAACCTGTACCTTTGTTAGAACAAGTTGTTGATAAACAATCCAATAGAGTGCTAATGATTGGACCTGAAGGGGATTTTTCACCCGCCGAAGTACAAAAAGCAATACAAATGGGATTTATACCTATCTCTTTGGGACTGTTTAGATTACGGACAGAAACAGCCGCACTCAAAGCCGCCGTCCTGCTTGCAGAATAATCGCAAAAAAAACGAATAGGGAAAATTACCTTTTAATTTTTCACCAAATAAAAAGTGTATTTTTGTAAAATATTAATTGCAATGCAAAGGGAAAAGTAAAAAAAACATGAGCAAAGGAATCACAACGCAGAAAAATAATCTCCTGTTCGACCGCATAAGTTCCATTATCGAGCAGGCGCGACAAAAGGTAGTAACTGCCGTCAATCTGACAATGGTTTATACCTACTACGAAATTGGCAGGTATATTGTAGAAGACGAACAGCAAGGCGAACAGCGTGCCGAATACGGCGAAACAGTTCTAAAAGACCTTGCAGAAAAACTGACAGAGAAATTTGGCAGAGGGTTCTCGTATAGTAATTTACGGCAAATCAGGCAATTTTATACTGTTTTCTCAAAAAGACAGACACTGTCTGTCAATTCTGAACAGGAAAGAACGAAAACAGTGTTTTCGCAATCTGAAATAATTCAGACTCTGTCTGAAGAATCTCAAGAAAAGGGAAACACCGATTACCCAATTCAAATTTCCGAAACAGTGTTGCGGAAATCCGACCCGCCAAAATTCGTTCTCTCGTGGTCGCATTATATCAAACTGATGCGCATTGCCGACCCGCTGGAACGCTCATTTTATGAAATTGAGGCGACCAATAACCGCTGGAGTTTGCGTGAATTGCAGCGGCAATGCGATAGTGCTTTGTATCAGCGACTTGCGTTGAGCAAAGATAAAGAAGGTGTTTTACGACTTGCCAAACGCGGGCAAATAATCGAAAAGCCCGAAGATGCACTCAAAGACCCGCTGATACTGGAATTTACGGGTTTCCCCGAAAATTATCGCTATTCAGAAAATGAGTTGGAAGAGCAACTTATCAATAAGTTGGAAATTTTATGCTCGAACTCGGCAAGGGTTTTACTTTTGCGGGCAGGCAAGTGCGCATTACCATTGATGAAAAACATTTTCGTGTCGATTTGGCATTTTTTAACCGCTATTTGAAGTCGTTTGTGCTGATTGACCTCAAAATCGGCGAACTCACACATCAGGATATTGGGCAAATGCAAATGTATGTCAATTATTACGACCGTTTTGTGAAATTGGAGGACGAAAACAAAACCGTCGGTATTATTCTTTGCCAGGACAAAAGCGACACATTGGTAGAAATCACGCTCCCCGAAGATAATAAACAGATTTTCGCCAGTCGTTACCAAACGATTTTGCCATCAAAAGAAGAACTGAAAAAAGTTTTGGAAATTTGAAATTTAGAGTGTATAGTGCAGATTTTTTTTTGCATTTTGAAATAAATTTGTTCTAAAATTGGATAAAAAATAACTCTCAATTTTCAACTTTCAACTCTCAACTAAAAAAAATGTGTATCTTTGCATTTTTAACATATTTTAAATATATGATAGTCAAAACATTTGGGAGTTGTATTTATGGCGTGAATGCTATCACGATTACGGTTGAGGTAAATGTAGATTTTGGGACTAATTTTTATTTGGTTGGATTGCCTGATAATGCGATAAAAGAGAGTCAGCAAAGGATATTTTCGGCATTGAAGGAGGTTGGATTTCGTGTGCCGGGGAAAAAAATTGTGGTCAATATGGCGCCTGCCGATATACGCAAAGAAGGTTCGGCTTATGATTTGACCATTGCGATAGGTATTTTGGCGGCTTCAGAACAAATTGATTATCAAAAACTTGAAAATTATATCATTATGGGAGAACTCTCTTTGGACGGCACTCTCAACCCCATAAAAGGGGCACTCCCTATCGCCATTGAAGCCCGAAAACAAGGCTTTAAAGGCATTATCCTGCCACAAGAAAACAAAAATGAGGCAGCAATTGTGGCTGATTTGGAAGTCTATGGTGTGAGCAACATTCGGCAAGTGGCTGATTTTTTTAACGGAGATGCAACACCTGAACGTACAACGGTCAATGTAAGGGAATTGTTTTTTAATTCTATCAATAAGTATGAATTTGATTTTGAGGAAGTTAAGGGACAAGAGAACACTAAACGTGCATTAGAAATTGCTGCAGCCGGAGGGCATAATGCGATATTGATTGGACCGCCGGGGAGCGGAAAAACAATGTTGGCAAAGCGATTGCCGTCAATTTTGCCTCCTTTGACATTGCATGAGGCGTTGGAGACCACCAAAATCAATTCAGTTGCGGGCAAAATGGGGGACAATATATCTCTGATTTCGGTGCGTCCGTTTCGCTCTCCACATCATACTATTTCCGATGTTGCGTTGGTTGGAGGTGGCTCTAATCCGCAGCCGGGTGAAATTTCTTTGGCACACAATGGGGTGTTATTTTTAGATGAACTGCCTGAATTTAAGCGGAGTGTGTTGGAAGTAATGCGGCAGCCTTTGGAGGAGCGACAGGTAACCATTTCGCGTTCCAAAATGAGTGTCTCTTATCCTGCTTCTTTTATGTTTATTGCTGCCATGAATCCTTGCCCTTGCGGGTATTACAATCATCCTGAAACAGAATGTACTTGCAATTCAGGCATGGTGCAACGCTATTTGAACAAAATATCAGGTCCTTTGATGGATAGAATAGATTTGCATGTAGAAGTTATTCCTGTGGCATTCAAGGAGTTAGCAGAAAAACGAAAAAGTGAAAAGAGTGAACAAATTCGGCAAAGAGTGATATTTGCTCGCCAAATTCAGCAAGAAAGATTTAAAGATTACTCCGGCATACATTGTAATGCCCAAATGACGGCTAAAATGATGAGCATTTTTTGCAATATTGATGAAAAATGTTTAGAAATTTTGAAAAAAGCAATGGAAAAATTAGGACTTTCAGCCCGCGCCTACGATAGAATTTTAAAAGTAAGTCGCACTATCGCCGACCTTGATAAAAGTGAAAATATTGAAGTGCAACATCTTTCGGAAGCCATCAATTTTAGAAGTCTTGATAGAGAAAATTGGGGAAAATAATAAATTTATAATTGCTTAAAAATCAATATATTATATTATATTCTGAAAAATAATTTAATTTTTTTTTCAATTGCAGGCAACGAAAATGAGTTTTTTTTATCTATAAGATAGATTTAGGAAAATTGCATGGAAAGATTGACAGAAGAGCATATTTTAGCAGGTTGTATCAAAAAGGAGCATAAGTGCATGGAGATGTTGTATAAACAATACTCGCCGTCATTGTATGCGATAGCATTGCGGTACACAAAATCGGCAGAGGATGCGGAAGATGTTTTGCAAGATGCGTTCATCAATATTTTTGAGCATATAGAGCAATTTAGTGGCAAAGGGTCGCTGCAAGCATGGATGTCTAAAATAGTCATCAATCAAGCCTTGTTTCTTTACCAACAAAAGTTGCGCCGTACGTTGGTCGATTATGATGATTACCAAGAAATGCTCCCTGATGAATCAATAGTTGTTTCAGACACGCTGACGCACAAAACGTTGCTCAATTTGATACGCATGTTGCCTGAGGGATACAGGATTGTGTTCAATCTGCATGAAATAGAAGGCTATCAGTACAATGAGATTGCTACTTTGCTCAATTGCAGTGTCTCTACCTGTCGCTCTCAACTATGCAAAGCCAAACGGGTACTGCAAGAGGCAGTAAAAGATTTTTTGAAAAATGAAAGTAATAATATATCAAAATTAAAGAGTAAAAAAGTTATAAACAGTTAAAATACAGTGAATTATGAAGACATATCAGAATATAGGAGAATTATATAGGGAAAATTTTACGGATTATGCACCTCAACCGCCAAAGAGAGTGTGGAAAAATATAGCCTCTGCGGTAGGCGTTACAAAGTTTCCGTTATGGGGAAAAATTGTCATTCCTGTGGCGGGCGCTGTGCTTATGTCGGCGATTTTGTTATGGATGTTGCCACAAAAAGGTGTACAACAGACTGTAAATGAGCAAAATACAATTATTGTTGAACAAAGTACAGAACCAGAAAACAATGTCGTTTCTGATGTTCCACCTCAAACTGCACCCGCACAATCGAATGTTGTAACATCAACAGATAACAATATTGCTCCACAAGCGCCAAACTTACCCACTCATGCGGTCGCCCCTGCATTGACTTCAGATGTACCAACCACGGTGCGTTCCAATAGTGGTCATATTTTACCAAATATTACCGAAAATGTAAGCAAACAGACTGATAATAAGCAAAATACAAACACTATTGTTGAGAAATCGGCACTTGCAGAGCCTGTTTATACAACAAAGACAGAGGTGGCAAAATCCTCCAAAAAATTATACCAAATCAGTAAAGATACAACAGTTTGTCAAGGTAGTAGTTTGGTTTTGTATGCTTTAAATTGTAAAAATCCACGTTGGAGCAATTTACAAGAGCAAGCCAAAATCACTGTAAATGTGGATTATACTACGCAATATTGGGTTGCATTTACCTTGGACAATGGACAAGATACGACTGTTTATATCAACGTTACTGCAGAGACTTGTGCGGAGGTGTTTATTCCTAACTCATTTACGCCCAATGGAGACGGTTTAAATGATGTATTTACAGTAAGTACGGTCGATAATTTGTCCTCCTACATGCTCACCATTTACAATCTATCGGGTCGTATTATATTCATTTCCAAGGATATAAATCATGGTTGGGACGGAATGTATGAAGGAATTGCACAGCCTTACGGACGGTATATATATCAACTGCAATACACCGACAGTCGCGGGCAATATCACAACAAAAAAGGAGATGTTTTGTTGCTTCGATAAAAATTTAACTTGTTTTTCACGTTATATCATTTTATCAATTAGAAGAAGGCGATTTTGAAGACAAATGGGTTGACGCAATTGAAAGCATATCTTTTTTGGATGCTTTATTTTGCCATTGGCAGGGGGATTTTTCTGCTGTTTTACAGACATTTAACGGCTACAATTCCGTGTGGAGAAATTTTGTCGGTTTTTCCGCACGCATTTGTTTTGGATACGGCAACGGCTTGCTATTTGTTGCTGATTGTGGCTGTTTTGCTGAATTTACAATTGTTTTTTGAGTCCAAAGTTATGGCATGGATTCATTTCGGATATATTTGTATTGTTTTGATAATCACGTCAATAATATTTTTTGCAGAATTACATTTGTATGGTGAATGGCTGTGCAAATTGAATTACAAAGCATTGGTTTATTTGCGACATCCAAGTGAAATTTTACGAACGGCAACAATTTTTCAAATATTGCTTTCTGTGGTGGGCATATTATTATTGTCGGCGGCATTTGCATTTCTTTATTATCGTTTAATTTTTCGGCAAACACTTAAAAAACGTTTTTCAAAAAAATGGCAATTTCCTGTGTGTCTGATAGTTAGCGCAGGGATTTATTTTGTAGGAATGCGGGGCGGTGTCCAAAGCATACCCATAACGCAAAGCAATGCTTATTTTTCACAACATGACATCCTTAACGCCACTGCGGTTAATCCTTATTGGAACATCGCTTTTAATGTGGCTGACTTTGGAAATGTGGAAAAAAAGAAAAAAAATTACCACTTTTTTAAGGAGCAAGATTGTGAAAAATATTTTTTACAATTATTTGATAATCAACAAGATACAACTTTGAAAGTATTGACAAAGAAAAAAATCAATATTGTCTTTATTTTGCTTGAAAGTTGGACAGCGGATTTAATAGAAACACTTAGCGGGACATCGCCTGACATTACTCCAAATTTTCATGCACTCGAAAAAGAAGGCTTGCTTTTTACCCGCTATTACACCAACGGACATCGCTCTCAACAGTCTATTTGCAGCATTTTGAGTGGATTTCCACCTGTGCCGGACTATGATATTACCGACAATCACAGTAAATACAAACATCTGCCATCTTTAGTTAAAATATTGAAAAACAATGGATTATATACTTCGTTCTATTTTGGAGGCAATCTTGATTATGGTAATTTGCGGGCATTTTTGTTGTATGAAAATTTCGATAAAATTACAGAACAAAAGGATATTGAGCACCTTTTTCCTTCGGGGAAATTGGGGATACATGATCAATATATGTTTGACTATTTTTTGCAATCGTTAAACCAACAAAATCAGCCATTTATGAGCATTTTGTTCACCGTCAGTTCCCATAGTCCGTATGACCAGCCCAAAAACACGTCTTCTGTAAATATACAATGTAGTCAAACGCCGTTTTTAAATTCGGCACATTATACCGACCATTGGCTGGGAGATTTTTTTCAAAAAGCAAAACAAACCGCTTGGTACGAGAATACATTGTTTATCATTTTGGCAGACCATGGGCATCCTTCACATTTGGAAACAGAATTTTATTCCGCTGATTATCAACATATTCCAATGCTTTGGGTAGGAAATGTACTTTCACCTGAATACAGAGGCAAAACTTATTCCAAAGTAGGCTCGCATGTGGATTTGGCATTGACAATTTTGCAACAATTGAGAGTGCAAACTACTGATTTTCAATGGGGTAAAAATTTACTTAATCCGTACAGCAAAGATTTTGCATATTTTGAACTCAATCACGGTTTTGGGTTTATAACCGAACAAAGTACACTTATCTATCGCACTGATAATCACAAGAATAAAATCACATTCATCGGCAATGACCTTCATCAACAGCAAACCCTATCCGTCTCCAAAGCCTATACACAAAAATTATTTGAAAAATATTTGGAATACTAAACGTTGAAAGTTGTTTTTTTGCATTTT
>JAISTU010000212.1 GCA_031272415.1 Bacteroidales bacterium
GTTGAATTTAAGGACAAAATATTTATTTTCGAGTTCAAAATGGACGGTAATGGTACTGCCGAAGATGCTTTAAAACAAATTGATAATAAAGATTATGCAGGTAAATTTAACCTCTCCGATAAAAAAGTTTTCAAAATCGGCGTAGAAATGGATAATGAAAAAAGGAATGTAAAAAAATGGGTGTATTCGCCGAGAAAAGAAGAGTAGAGTTTTGCATTTTAGATTTATGATTTTAACTCATTGATAATCAATTTTTTTAATTCACAATTGCACTAAAATTGCTTGTGCATGTATTGTTGTTGGCATCTACAATGTTGATGTTAAATGGAATTGCTGTGTTTGTAGGGGTAGAACTTGGCACTAAAATGCCTATTGAAAAAGGATAAGGAGAAGTAGGGGCTTGCGAAGTGTTTGGTTCAATATCGCCATAACTGACCACCATATTTCCCATTAAATCGGTCACATGCTGACTTGTTGTTGAAAAAGTTGCTCTTACATCCTTTGCCGTTTTTGTTCCATTGTTTTTCAAATATACCGTCAAATATATTCTTGCGGCATCATACAATTGTTCTCGCCCAAAAACTTCATACTTAGCATAAACTACTGCAATTGAACTATTATCTGCAACAGTATCAGTACTATCCGATACAACTCTATCCTTATTTTTGTTGTCTAACGGATTATCACGTTTGAGCGTTAAAAAATCAAATTCTTCGCAGGCGGTCAATGTCAAACCGCCAATAATTGCTATCAATATAAATTTCAATATTTTCATTACTTTAAAAATTATAGGTATAAGAAAAAACGGTAACTTTCATGTTCGGGTCGTAATAGGCGCCCAAGTATGACTGCTTGAATGCTCTTTGTGTTTTATGATTTTTTGCACCTTTGCCCATTACCCAAAAAAAGTCAGAAACCCAAACAATCCCTGCTGTTGCCAAGCAACCGTAAAAACCATAATTGGCTATGCTGGCAAGTAAGTAATGGTTATCCATTGATTTTTGAGTGGTGGCTTTGTGATACAAATTATATTCGCTTTCGGAGTAGAATTTTAACGTAATACCACCTCCAATTAAGAGATAAGTGGATATAGCAACACCGACACCTTTTTTATAGCCGTAAGTTACACGATGGTCGCCCAATCCGGGAATTAGCAAAGACCAAAAGCAATTGCTGCCCCCACGAGTTGTGGCTTTGATAAGTTTATTACGCTCATATTGTTGTCCGTTAACAGTGGCTTTATCCAAACTAAATATATAATTACCATAGGGGGCAGAATACAATTTACTGTTAATAAAGGAGCCAAGATTATCATAGAAATCATTATTTATCGAAGTGCCTACGGGTCTTTTCTTTGCCGTTACAATAGTGTGGCTATATTCAAGTGTATAAGTAAATGTGGCTCTTGCATTGATTGTATAATCATTTGAATAACAAGTGATTAACTTCATATTATTGCCAATCTCATCCAGTATGTTATTTAGTTTTTTATTCTCAAACGAAGTGGTGTAATCAAAGGTTGTATAGCCCAACGTATCAATATCACAAACAATATCTACCTTTGTTTTAAAAACAGTCTCGTCATTAACCATAAGAAACGTTTTCAATTCACGCTCAATATATTCGTGTTTTGCCTCATAATCTGATTTTTTGAGTGTTTCATAATCATATTTTTTATAAATTCTGTCATGCAAAAACTGCTCAAGGTCAGCGATTTCATTCATTTTATTGTTAATATACGCAGTTTTTTTATTGGGTTTGATTGCCAATGCAGCATTGTATTTTTGAGTTGCTTCTCGGAGATGCTTTTCAGCAAATAATTTGGCGGCTTCATCACACAAAATATCTACATTTATGTAGCCAATTTCAGCAGATAATATTCCGCGATTTTCAGGTTTGAGTTCTATTGCTTCTTCGTATGCTTGTTTTGCGATTGCATATTGTTTTTGAGAATAAGCAGTTTCGGCACGCGTAATAATTGCGTTGTATTTTGCATCTAATTCGGCTTTCTGTATGTAGGCAATTTCAGCAGATAACATTTCGCGATTTTCAGGGTTGAGTTCTATTGCTTCTTCGTATGCTTGTTTTGCGATTGCATATTGTTTTTGAGAAAAAGCAGTTTCAGCACGCGTAATAATTGCGTTGTATTTTGCATCTAATTCGGCTTTCTGGCGGGCAATTCTCGCTTCTTCTTCTGCTCTTTCTTTAGCAAGCCGTTCTGCCTCTTGACGTGCAATTTTTTCTTGCTCTGCTTTTTCTTTGGCAAGCAATTCTTCCTCTATTTTGCGATTATTTATTTGTTTAAAGTTGTAAATGAAAAAGATGTAACGAATATCTGACCCACTTTCACCTTCACTTCTCAATACTTTTTTAAAATTTACTTCATATACACTATTACGATATATGCTTTCTATACCACGTGTAATAATATCTGTTGGATTCACTTTTTTGTATCCGCTTTTGATTAGTTCCGCTTTTAAATTGGCGAGGTGAGTTTCATCTGCAATAGTGTAAGATACAGCATTGTCATAAGAAGGATAAAGATAGAATGTAAACCAACCCTTTGCCAAATTATTGTATGATTGTTTATCAAATGTCCAAACAATCGTTTTGTAAGTAGATGGTATTATATCATTATATTTGTACGTCGACGGCATATTTCCATCGTTATCGGGATTTCCATTTAAATTGGTAGAATGCAGTTTCCACCCGCGTGATGATAGTACATTATCTACATATTCTACATCTTGATTTTGTATAAACAGCAACATATCATTGAAAGATAATTGTGCTTTTTTAATTCTTTCTCGTTCTTTACGTTCTCGTTCTAATTTTTCTTGTTTGGCTTTTGCCTCCGCTCTTTTTACTTCTTTATACCATTCAGAATACCAATTCTGAGCATTGCAATATGTCATTGTTAATAAAAAACAAGCAAATAAAAAAATGCTCTTTTTGTTTAGTCCGATTTTTTTCGTACTTCCCATTTTTCAATTTCCCTATTACATTTTTATACTTCTGATGTACGCTCTAACCTCTAAACCATTGTTAGAGAGGTCATTATATATATTATGGCCTCCTGTAATGTCGTCTAAAACTGCCCTCCAATCGTTTTTTTCTATTCCAAAATTATCTGCAGATAAAAGGACATTGTCCTGTTTTTCAATAACAATTCCTTTGTCTCCCAAATCAGCGACAATCAAGCAAAAGCCGCTGTACAAATTATCCGTATAACAGGCTCTTTTGAAAAAGAATCTGTGAATGGTCGCTTTGTAATACGTCTCATAGATAGAACCTGTTTTTATTGTCCGTTTTTCTGTTTTGTAATAGGCAGAAGTGTCTTCTAATTGAGGCATTTCTCCACTTTGATTAAAATTCAAACTTGCCTCCAATTTTTCATTTAACTCCTGATTTTGCTCTTCCAATTCTGCAATATCGTTATAAAGAAAAATTGGCAATATGCAACTTGTTACGCTAAACAATAGCGTGAGAATCAATAATATTTTTAAAACTTTCGGATTCATATTCAGCATGATTTAACAATTAATATTTTCTCTTTATCTATGTTTAATTTTCTTTTTTCTTTGTTTTTACTACTATATCTTTATATCCACAATGTTTACATTGTCTATGTACGTGATATGTATAAACAGTAGCAGGAACTGCTTCTTTCCAAGTGCTAATTACTTCTCCTCTGGAATTTCGCTGTTCCCTTGTTTTTGTAACATGACTTTGCTTTTCATCAATGCATTCTTTGTATTGATTTTTCATTGCATTCCATTTGTTACAACTTTTGCATTTCCTTTTATACATATCTCAAATAAAAAAAAGGTTTTTAATTTTTTAATTGAAACTCTTCACTCTAAAAAAATATTACTTTTTTTATTTTTTTGATTATTCATAATGTTTTGATTATTAAGTATTTATAAATAAATAACGGTAGGAAAGTGAAAAATATTTTTTTGAAAGTTTGTTTTTTTCTCAAAAAAAAGTGTAACTTTGCAAACCCCTCAAAAAAGGGGTCCGATATTTATCCACAGACAGAGAAGGTGAAATATCTGTCAAAGACAATTAGGTTTAATAAAAGATTTAGTTATTAGTAGAAGAATGAATACGTTAAGTTATAAAACAGTATCTGCGAATAAGGCTACCGTAAATAAAGAGTGGCTTTTGATAGACGCAGAAGGAGAAATAGTAGGCAGGTTAGCCTCAGTAGTTGCAAAATTGCTGCGTGGTAAGCATAAAACCAACTATACGCCTCATGTAGATTGTGGGGATAATATCGTTATTATCAATGCGGCAAAGGTAAAATTTACGGGCAAAAAACTGACCCAGAAGGAATATGTAAGGCATACCGGTTATCCGGGGGGGCAAAGATTTACGACACCCAAAGAACTTTTGGCAAAACGTCCTTGCGCAGTTGTAGAACATGCAGTAAAAGGGATGTTGCCAAAGACTAAATTGGGGAACGCTTTGTTTCGTAATTTATATGTGTATGAAAATGCCGAGCATAAACAAGAGGCTCAGCAACCCCAATTGATTAACATAAAAGATATTAAGTAAGTATGGCAGTTATCAACACGACAGGAAGAAGAAAAACCGCAATAGCCCGTATTTATATGAACAATGGAGAGGGCAAAATTGTGGTCAATGGACGCGATTATAAAGAATATTTTCCAACGGGGACACTACAATATGTAGTAACTCAATCGTTGACAGTAGTCAATGCGCAGGATAAGTTTGATGTTAAAGTCAATCTTACCGGAGGTGGTGTTGCGGGGCAAGCAGAAGCATTGCGTTTGGCGATAGCCAAAGCACTTTGTGAGTATGACCCTCAAAATCGTCCTCCTTTGAAGGCGCAAGGTTTGCTCAGAAGAGACCCGCGTATGGTGGAAAGGAAAAAACCGGGTCGTCCGAAAGCAAGAAAACGCTTCCAATTCAGTAAACGTTAGAATATCAATAATTTAGATAAAAAGCATTGAAAATAAAATGGTGTTTAGTATCTAAATTGCAAAGACTTCCTTTTTGGAACTACTTTGCGATTGAATTAGTAAAATAAGAAAGTAAACATTAAAAAAGTAAAGAAGAAAATGTCAATTGTAAGTTTTAATGAATTATTAGACGCAGGAGCGCATTTTGGGCATTTGAGAAGAAAATGGAATCCCAATATGGCGCCTTACATTTTTATGGAAAAGAATGGTATTCATATCATTGACCTTTATAAAACGGTCGCCAAGATTGATGAAGCCGCATTTGCGATGAAAAATATTGCCCGTAGAGGAGGCAAAATTATGTTCGTTGCGACTAAAAAGCAGGCAAAAGATGCAATTTTGGAATACGTAAAAGGTGTTGGAATGCCTTACGTTACAGAACGTTGGCCCGGCGGTATGCTTACCAATTTTTTAACAATTAGAAAGGCTGTTAAAAAGATGGGTGCATTGGATGCGCTTATGAACAGTCCTAAATGGAACAATGTTTCCAAGCGAGAACGTCTGCAAGTACAGCGTGAGCGGGTAAAATTGGACAAAAATTTAGGCTCTATTGCCGAGATGAACCGATTGCCGGCTGCGTTGTTTGTAGTAGATATTCTCAAAGAACACATTGCCGTTGCAGAAGCACGAAAGTTGAATATTCCTACTTTTGCCATCGTAGATACGAACTCTGACCCTACATTGGTGGATTTTCCAATTCCTGCCAATGATGATGCGTCAAACTCTATTGCTTTGATACTCAAAGTAATGTGTGAGGCTATTCAAGAAGGTCAAAATGAACTCGCACTCGCCGGTGATAAAATTGAGGACACGGAAGAGGAAACTTTTGAAAAAGAGTTCTCTACCAGAGATGAGGACAACAGACCCACACGCCGACAAGACGGACGTAGAAGACGTATTGGCGACAACGACAACAACAACAGGGGCGACCGCAACAATAACAACAGGCGTTTTAACAACAACGGCGGTGGTTTTAGAAAAAAATAGTTATTAACAATTAAACAAAGTAAAAAAATGGCAATAACAGCACAAGACGTAAATAAATTAAGACAAATGACGGGTTCGGGCATGATGGATTGTAAAAATGCCCTTGTAGAAGCCGAAGGTGATTTTGAAAAGGCGATAGATATTCTTCGCAAAAAAGGTTTAAAAGTAGCCGCCAAAAGAGCAGACCGCTCGGCAAATGAAGGTTATGTAATTGCAAAAGTAAATGCCGACCAGACTTATGGTGCGGTTTTAATGCTCAATTGCGAGACCGATTTTGTAGGTAAAACGGCTGATTTTAAAGACATTGCAGAAGAGGCAATAAATATTGCTATCAAAAACCAAATTCATTCGTTAGACGATTTACTTTCAACTTCTTTGTCATCAGGACGTACTGTAAATGAGGCACTTACAGATATGACCGGCAAAACGGGTGAAAAAATCGAACTCAACCATTTTGAACATATTGAAAACGCATTTGTAGCCGCCTACAATCACAACGGAAATAGATTGGCGACCATTGTCGGGTTCAATAAAACAGCAAATGGTTTGGAAACTGTGGCGCATGAAGTGGCGATGCAAATTGCGGCTATGAATCCTATTAGTGTTGATGAAAAAAGCATTCCGCAGACAGTCATTGACCGTGAATTGGATATAGCCCGCGAACAAGTCAGGCAAGAAGGAAAACCCGAAGCAATGATAGACAAAATTGCACAAGGAAAACTCAATAAATTCTTCAAAGAGAACACACTAATCAATCAAGAGTTTATCCGTGACAATAAAAAAACGGTCGGTCAGTATATCAAAGAAACTGACCCCGCACTTGTTTGCGAAGGATTTTTCCGCTTGCAATTAGGAGCATAAAAATATTTTTAATCTAAATTATAACAAAATAAGAGGAGTTATAACCTCCTCTTATTTACTTTTTTTGAAATGAACTGAAAATGAATAGTTTATCTTGCGTAGAATACATTTTACGGTTTTTGCTTGGGGATGTAGCAGATGTGGATAAATACCTTTCATTGATAGGCTATCTCTCTGATAATCAGCAGTTTTGTAATTATAAAATCATTATACAGCCTTGCGGTTTTTTTGAAGATGATAATTATGGCAAAATGGAGCCTCAATTGCCTTTGCAAACGATTGAAAATGTACCCCTTCTTTTTGGGGAAAGTAAGATAAGTCAAAGTGATAACTTATTGATAATCAATGCAGATATTGTAGCCTCTTCCTATTTTTTGCTTTCTCGTTATGAGGAATACATTCATCCTCAAAAGCGGGATGAGCATGGACGTTTTTTGGGGCAATATTCTTTGCCATATAGGGTGGGTTTTCTGCAGCGACCTATTGTGGAAGAATATGGCAAATTGTTGCGACAATGGTTGCGGGCGGTAGGAGTGAATATTCCGGAGCCGACGGCGCAACTGCAAAAAGCATATTTGACCACAGATATTGATATTCCCTCTATTGGACGCACTTGGCGCGGGCTTGCCAAAGGATTACTTAATCCCAAAACGGCACAAAAGGCGGTCAAAAATTATTTATCTCCCATCAATACCAATCCTGCTTTTACGTTTCCATGGTTGAGTGAACAACGTAATAAATTGATAAACAGTAATTTATGCTTTTCAACAGAAATGTTTTGTTTTTTTAAAACAGGAGGCAAAACAAAGCAGGATAAGCCACATTATGATATTTTTTCGGCAGATTTGCAATATATATTGAATTTTTGCCACAAGAATGACATAAATATCGGATTACATGCAAGTTATGAGGCGGGCATTTATCCCCAAAAAATAGGTGCAGAAAAATTATTATTAGAGAAGGCAACAGGGGAAAAAATAACAGCAAATCGGCATCATTTTTTGAGTTGCAGAGAACCGAAAGATTTACAAGTGCTTGAAAATGAAGGAATTACAGACGATTTCACAATGGGTTATGCAGACATGGCAGGCTTTCGGCTGGGAACTTGTCGTGCAGTGCATTATATACATCCGGCGACAAAAAGTGTGCATTCTTTGATTTTGCATCCGTTAACCGTAATGGACTGTACATTAGACAGATACATGAATTTGTCATTAGAGGATGCATACGAACTTTGCACGACACTTATACGGCAATCGGCTCAAAATCATGGAGAAATAACGCTTTTGTGGCACAATCATTACCATTTGGAAATATATAGCAGTTGGCAAAAAACACTTTATGAAAAAATTATCGCTTTTTTGAGGGAAAATTTATGAAATACAGGCAATTGTTTTGGACATTTTTACGCATAGGATTGCTCACTATCGGAGGCGGCTATGTGATGATTTCTTTGATTGAAAAAGAGGTAGTTCAAAAGCGACAATGGTTGAGTGGAGAAGATTTTTTGGATATGTTGGCGCTGGCACAGTCTGCACCGGGTATTTTGGTTATCAATACATCTGTTTTTGTGGGCTATCGAGTGGCAGGCTGGCGGGGAGTTTTATCGGCAGCAGTGGGTTGTATTTTGCCTTCATTTGCAGTGATTTTATTGATTGCAATGTTTTTTCATAATTTGCGTGAAAATCCTGTTATTGAGCAGATTTTCCAAGGAATACGCCCTGCTGTTGCCGGCTTGATAGCCGCCGCTGTATGGGGTATGGTCAAAAAATTGCGTCCTACATGGCAAGGGATAATTATCATGCTTGCTGCCGCATTTTTGATTTGGCTTTGGGCATTGTCGCCGATTTGGATTATTATTGCAGCGGCTTGCTGGGGCGTTTTGGCAGGCTTGTATCACAAAAAACACCAAAAATCAGCGTAAAAAATGGAGATATATTTGACTTTGTTTTGGGTATTTTTCAAAATCAGTCTCTTTTCATTTGGAGGAGGTTATGCGATTATATCTTTGATGCAACATGAAATTGTTGATAATTATAATTGGCTGTCTATCAATGAGTTTGCAGATGTTGTGGCGATTTCACAATCCACGCCGGGTGCTATCAGTATCAATGCGGCGACTTATGTAGGTTATGTTGCTGCCGGCAATACGTTGGGTGCGATTGTGGCTACGGTAGCACTTTGTTTGCCTTCTATATTGATAATGTTGCTATTATGTATCTTTTTTATGAAAATGAAAAACAATAAATACATGGAGTTTGCACTCAATGGCTTACGTCCGGCAGTTATTGGTGTCATTGCTGCCGCCGTTTTACAACTGACAAATAAAGATATTTTTATTGATTATCGCAGTATTATCATTGGTATTTTAGCATTTTTTGCGTATTTTAAATTCAATCCTATTTGGATTTTTTTATTGTCAGGCATAGCCGGATGGATAATGTACTGAAAGTTAGAGTGTAGAG
>JAISTU010000011.1 GCA_031272415.1 Bacteroidales bacterium
ACATAGATAGTCTTATTAACCGCACCGCCCGAAGGAATATTAAACCGTATCCTTCCTGTGAGTTTATCCACCGACAAACTGCCCGCCAAAAAGTCGGGTGTGGTGGTCAATAACTCAAATCCTGCCGGCACCACAATCTCCATTTCGGCATTGTTGTACGCCGCTCCTGTGTTTTGAATCGTTACCGTAAACAGCAACGAATCGCCCATCTGAACGACCTCCGAAGGGTTAGTACCGGGCGTAATTGTCGGCTGAGCAAAGCCTATTTGTTTGACGCCCAACGTCATCATCATTAGCAAGCAAACCGTAGTCGCCGCTTTTTTTAATTTTCTCTTAACAATAATCTGCTTCTTCATAATCTGAACTGCGTTAAAATTTTATACTTCTTTTATTTAAATTTATCTTCAAAATTTACTTTATTTATATGATTTTCAAAATCTAAAATGCCTAATATAAGCATTATGCAAAGATACTCAAAATAATAACACAAAACATCATTTTTTTTAATTTTTTTTCAACAAAATTTATTTTACCTCAAAAATCACGTAACTAATTGATTTTCAAAAAAAAAAAAAAAAAAATAGAAGTTATTAACCGATTTTTTTTGATTTTTTTGCCCAATTCAAATTCAAAAATTGATTTTTTTGTCAACAAACAGAAAAAAAATGGAGAATTGAGAATGGTTTTTGTAAAATTGTACAGACGTAGCGTGCTACGTCTCTTTTTAGCATGTAAATTTTTATGTGATTAGCAGGATTAAAATAATCATATAAATCATGTTAATCATTCCAAATCACAGTTCAGACAAGGAGGGTGCAAAAATGCAAAAAAATCTCTACACTCTACACTCTACACTCTGCATTCTGAAAAAAAAAGTTTTTTAATTTTTAATTGATAAAAAGGTGTATCTTTGTATTTTATTTAATCACCATTAAGTTAATGGCAGTTAAATTAATTCAAATTAAAAAAAGACCCACGAAACTGTTTTTTTGTGAGTCTTTTTTACTTTTTTTATTCTTCCATTGCAAACATGGGATCCCATGGCGGCAAAAGAACTGATTTTTGATTGAGCAAAGATTGTAGTGTAGAAGGCATGTATTTTTTATCAACCACTAAACGAAACATGTATTCGTCAAACCAATCATCTGTCATTATCAGAAATCCTTTTTGTCCGTAAGAAGCCCCCCAACTGTTCTCAATGAGCCATTTTTTTGGTTGTTCGTTTTCGTCCAAATCCACTCCGCAGAGAGTCATTGCGTGCGAAGATCCGCTGGCAAAAGTTTCAATTCGCTGTTTTTTATCCATGCTAAACGGCGTGCCAAAGAGCGAAGAATAATCGTAATTATTGAGGTCTAAAGTGCCGTTATCACGGTTGAGATATTTGGCGACATCGCAAGAGAAATAAAGCATTGTACTGTCTTTGATGGATGCGATTGCCAAATTTTTGATGTCGGACATAGGCAAATTCAAATATTTCCAATTGTGTCCGTTGTAAGTATGACGGTCGTATTCAATTTCAAATATTTTGTAATATTCTCTTGTCGGGTCGTTCATAATCATCACATAATCAGATATATCCATGCCAACAAATTCTTTATAAAAACTAACGGGAGTGTAAGTTTTTGTGTTTATTGGTTTTCCTTTGGAATCGGTTTGTGTCCAAGTAAATTCTGTGGGTGGAATGCCCAAATTGAGTACTAACATTTTGTAAATTACGGCTAACATTTCTGTTTTTTTTGCTTGTAAAGCGTCAATTTTTGTGTTTTTTGTCCCCATTTCCCGCAATTGTAAGCCCATTTCTCTCAATTTCCAGCCCAATAATTGGGACATGCGGGCAGTATTATTGCTACTATTGGTTTCCGGCATAACTTCTTTGGGGACAACACCGTATTTTGTTACCAAATCTGACACGCCCGAAAATTGACCTCCATCTCCAATCGGATTTTTAAATAACCATTCTACTGTCTTGTCTTCCAGCGGTTTAGCCCTTGTATCAATAATGGCTTGCAAAAATAAATTGGCTTTTTCCAACTGGTCATAAAAGAACAAATAATTGTGTGAAAATTGAAAATCAGCCAAATCATGCTTGGCAATTGTCTTTGCACGCAAAACGTTTAAACCCGTAAAAAGCCAGCACCGTCCGGAGGACTTTTGGTCTGTAATTCCTTTTGAATTGACTTTGTTGGAAAAATAAGTATCTTCCGCCGTCAATTGCTTGTTATTGAGGGCTAATTTATTGATGTCAAAATTAGCCACTGCATTTTGCAAAGCCTTATTTTCGGGT
Organism: Bacteroidales bacterium; assembly: GCA_031272415.1. GTDB lineage: Bacteria > Bacteroidota > Bacteroidia > Bacteroidales > WCHB1-69 > JAISTU01. Next base: position 2,285 of record JAISTU010000011.1, read on the forward strand.
GTCATTTGGTAAGAGTTTTTCATCTTTTGCAACATCGCACTATCAATTCCACCGCCGTTTTGAGCCATCATTTGCCCCATCATTCCTGTAAAAACACCTAAAACTGTGAATATTTTCCCTAACTTCATGCTTTTCCTTATTTTTTTAATTTAATGTAAAATAATATAACGAAAATTGTAAGAATTTATTGTAAAAAAAATCAATAAAACTTTCCACTCTCAACTCGGAAAATTGAAAGTTCGATTTCTTTTTTTTGCATTTTGGGATAAATTTGTTCTAAAAAATAGAAAAATTTACAATAATATCGGCGATTTGACGTTAATAAAAGAAAAAATATTGATAAAATGAAAGATAGAATAGAAGAATACACAAAGCATTATTATACCGGTAATCACCTGAGTAGCACGCAGTTAGTAACAGATGGGACGGGTGTTGCTGTACAGCAAGTTGAGTATGCACCTTTTGGAGAAGTGGTGAATGAGTATAACATCGATTGGAGCAGCGGACAAGTGCCTGATTTTAAATTTAATGGAAAAGAATTGGACGAGGAAAGTGGTATGTATTATTTTGAGGCGAGGTATCACTCGCCACCAACGTTTATAAGTAGAGACCCGCTGTATGAGAAGTATTTTTGGATGTCACCTTATGCGTATTGCGGGAATAATCCAATAAATTTAATGGATGCAGATGGGAGAAAGTGGTTAACTCCCAAAGATAAAGCAAGAGCAGACAAGTTAATATCACAAGCACAACACAAATTAAAACAGAACAATAAAATTATCGCACGTACTGAAGCAAAAATAGAGAAACTACAAGGCAAAGCAGGGACAGAGCAAAAAATTCAAACTTATCAAAATTTATTGGAGGGTATAGTAATTCACAATGATAATTTATCTGAAGGGATAAAGAATATTCAAATAATGACTAATATGGATAATGAAACGTTCTATTTTGATGATTTTGAGGAGAGTAATGTTTCTCATAGTTTCGTACAACGCGAGACAAATACTGGTTACATTGCAATTCATAATGATTGTGATGCAGCTGCATGGCATGAAATAAAGCATATCGGAGACTGGTTAGCAAACCCTAACGATTGGCTGTTTGACGAGATTGAGAACTGTTTATCTACGTATTCATCTCGTAAAAATCAGAGTGAAGCAGATGCATATCGTTCTGAATATGCATTTAATATGTCAGGGACACTTTTTAGAAAGTTTAAAGGGCTTGAAATCAATGACATACGCGATATAACCGCAAAATGGTATTCTGATTATAGAGAAATGATAAGAAAAGTGGAGGAGCGAAAAAAAATGGCAGAATAACGTTATATGGATAATAAGACAAAAAGAACGATTATTGCGTTTGTAATAATATTGAATACCTGCATTGGTTATGCTCAGAAGCAGAGGAATATTACATATTTATCGCATAATAGTCTAATTTCTTTTTATCAAAATGGCTGTTTTGTGCAAAAATATATTTATCAGTGTGATATAGAGCCAAATAAAAAGATTAGACTTGATACATTATCATATGGCGTTTACGAAAAAAGAGGAAAATGTTACATTTTAAATACCGCACAAGAAATAACAGAACCAGACTCTACAGATTTACATAAAATAATATCCGAAGAATATTTGCCAAATGATACCTTGACTTTGAAAATTTTATCTCCTTATGAATCAATGTTATTAAATGATACGACCTGTAGAAAAGTGTTTTTTTATGTTATTAAAATTGAATGTACGCATGAAACTGAAAGTCAATTATTTGAAGAAAAATTTAATTCAGAGAACTCTTATTTTTTGACTAATGAAATATCATTTTTTAAGCCACAAACGGTAGGTTTAAAGAAAATCAAAATCTATATTTATCCTTATTTATATCCTTTCGTTGTATGGCAAGATTATGAAGTTGTTAATATAGAAATGACTAATAGTAGGAACAATTATTTCACTATTGAATTACCTTATTTTAGTTATTTTTTTCCTGTATATTTTCGTTATAAAAGGGAATATGTCCCGATTATTGGAAAAATAATTGCGTTGAATGGCAACGAATATATAGAACGTAAAAAAATACAGAAAATAGAACAGAGACAAGAGCGGTTTAGTAAATATTATCATTGGAAATATTGGAGGCAAAAGATAAAAGCAATAAGGTAGAGACGATTTTTTCAAATTATTTTGTATATTCTTGATTTACAATTGTTTATTATTCTCTCTGATTATCAATGAGATGCAAAAAAAAGGTTGAAAAAAATATTTTAGAACAATTTTATGCGAAAATGTAAAAAAAAACTCTACACTCTACACTCTACACTCTACACTCTGAAAAAAAGTTTTCAATTTTCCATTCAAAAAAGAGTGTATTTTTGTAGTTTAGTAAAAATAATAAAATAATGTAGCATTATGAGCAGATATTTAGACCCGCGTGTGGATTTGGTTTTTAAGAAAATTTTTGGAGAGCATCCTGATTTGTTGATAAGTTTTCTCAATGCGTTGATTCCATTGCCAAAGGGAAAGGAAATCAGTAGCATTGATTATTTGCCGGCGGAGTTGGTGCCTAATACGCCGCTGGGAAAAGATTCAATTGTGGATGTTCGTTGTGTGGATAACTTTGGGCGTCAATTCATTGTGGAAATGCAGATGCT
>JAISTU010000121.1 GCA_031272415.1 Bacteroidales bacterium
ATTAACAAGATTGTAGCGTCATTGCGGGCTCGCCCCACAATGACACTGCAGGGAGGTACAGTTCAGACTGAAAATGTTCAAATTTTAGAACGTTTTTATCCCAAAATGCAAAAAAAAAAATAATTCTCCATTCTCAATTCTCCATTCTCAATTAAAAAAAGTTTTTTTATTTTTAATTGAAGAAAAGGTGTATTTTTGCAAAATAGAATACTCAAAACAATGTACAATAAAAAAATACTTGTAGGGATAAGTGGAGGAATATCTGCTTATAAAACATTGATATTGATAAGATTAATGGTCAAAAATGGCTGTGAGGTTAAAACGGTTGTGTCCAAGAATGCGTTTCAATTTGTTACTCCTTTGTCGTTGGAAACATTGAGTGGAAACGATGTTTATTCGGACATGTTTGCCGCCAATAGGCATCTGACTACCGAACATATTTCGTTGGCACAATGGGCTGATTGTGTGATAGTTGCACCTGCTACGGCAGATATTATTGCGTCTCTTGCCAACGGAATTGCCGATGATGCCCTATCTACCACGCTGTTGGCATTTGAAAAAATTGTTTTTATAGCACCGGCGATGAACAAAGGCATGTATGCGCATCCGGCGGTGAAGAAAAATTTACAAACATTGCAAAGTTATGGTTACCAAATCATTGAACCTCAAACAGGTGAATTAGCCTGCCATACGGAGGGCAAAGGACGCATGGAAGAGCCGGAAAAAATATGGGAATTTGTGCAAAATTATTTCAAAAAAGAACAAAAACCTTCTAAAAAAGCATTAGTAACAGCAGGACCGACTTACGAACCCATTGATGCTGTGCGGTTTATAGGTAATTATTCCTCCGGAAAAATGGGTTTTGCGATAGCGGAAGAATTGGCAAAAAACGGTTTTGAGGTAGACCTGGTTACCGGACATACGGCTTTGAAAACGCTATCTCCTAACATCAAAAGGCATGATGTACAAACTGCCGAAGAAATGCTTAATAAATGTGTTCAATTATCTGATAAACAAGATGTTATAGTTATGTCCGCCGCCGTTGCAGACTTTACACCTCAAACTGTTTTTGACGGAAAAATTAAAAAAAGTGAACAAGCAATGACTTTGCAACTCAAACCAACAAAAGATATTCTCAAAACTATCTCTTTGCAAAAGAAAGATAATCAAGTACTTGTGGGATTTGCATTGGAAAAAAATAACGAAATTGACAATGCAATTCAAAAATTATATACTAAAAACCTTGATTTTATCGTTTTAAATTCTTTAAATGATGAAGGTGCCGGTTTTGACGTGCCGACCAATAAAATTACATTGATTAACCGTCAGGGTGAAATACAGCATTTTGGGCTAAAATCAAAAGAAGAAGCCGCCACCGACATTGTAAAATATATTTTGAAATTGAAATCGTAATTAAATAAATGTATAAATTAAAAAACAATATAAAAATGTATAAAATATTGATAATAAGTGTGTTATGTGCATTTACATCATTAAACATGCATGCACAAGAGTTGTTATGTCGCGTAAGTGTCTCTGCAACAGCACTTTCCAATGACAACACAGTGGATAAAACGATATTCACTACATTGGAAAAAAATATGACGGCATTTCTCAACGACCGCAGATGGACTAATTTGGACTTCAAATCGAGCGAAAAAATTGAGTGCGCCATACAGTTGGTGATTGAGCAATCCAAAGGAAATGACCGTTATGCAGGCAAAATGTATGTCAATTTGAGCCGTCCTGTTTTCAATTCGTCCTATAATTCGCCTTTGCTGGCTTTTCAGGACAATTATATCGAATTTCAGTACCAACTTAATCAATCTTTTGATTATGCAGACGGAAATTATCTTTGGACAATAACCTCAGTATTAGCGTATTATGCGAATTTATTTTTAGGAATTTACTTTGATTGTCAAGGTATGAATGGGGGGAGTGCCTTTTTTGATAAATGTACGGATATAGTCAATGGAGCGCCCGATTCGGAGGTAGGTTGGAGTCGCAATCAGGCAGGTAAATCTGACGAACGTCGCAATCGCTATCAATTGTTGGAAACCTACACCAGCCCTTCATACAATGCCATACATGAGGTTTTGTATAAATATCACCGTTTGGGCTTGGATGTAATGTCTTCAAATGTTGTACAAGGCACAGAATCAGTTACTTCCGCATTGGAGGCTTTGGGAAAACTCAACTCTTCTCACCCTAATTTGACCGGTGTGGTAGTGTTTTGCATGACAAAAGTAGACGAAATTGTTAATATTTATTCAGGAAAAGACGCCGAAACAAAGCGAAAAATTGCTACTTTAATGAAAAAAATTGACCCAAGTAACTCCGTTAAATTCGACAAAATGGCAAATTTGTGAAATTGAAAGATTATTTTTATGCACTAAACTAAAACAGAATAAATTATGGAAGCACCGAGTAGAAAAATACCCCATAGGGACACAAGATTTTGAAACTCTTATCACAGGCGATTTTGCGTATGTAGATAAGACTGAGTTTGTTTATACGCTTATTTCCAATCATAGGCAGGTTTTTCTTTCGCGTCCGCGTAGATTTGGAAAAAGTTTGTTTCTCACCACCCTCAAAGCCTATTTTAAACCCTAACTCCGCTCAATTTAGGTATATTATCGGACGCTAAAATAACGATTATATCATTTTTTTGTGCATCTTTGTAATACCCCTAATTAGGGATGTTATTAAATTATAAATAATTGATAATAATGAAATTACCAGAATTTACAGAAAAATTTAAAGGAAAAGGAAATATAGATATGGTCAGTAACTTTTTAAAACCCAAACCACCGACCAAAATGGACACGTAAGTTTCTCATTATCAGATGTTAATCAAAGACCGTACTATGTGAAAACGGCAGGGATGCCATTTTTACAATATTTTTACAATAATATCGGCGATTTGGCGTTAATAAGTAAAAACAAGAAATATATGATGATAGAGAATAGAAAACATTATTACGCTGAAAATCAAAGGA
>JAISTU010000127.1 GCA_031272415.1 Bacteroidales bacterium
AATACCAAAAACCTCGTCCATCATCACCTTCACATAATGCCCGATTTTATAGTCAATATGCAGATAGATTGAGCCTCGTTCCGACAACAACTCTTTGATTAACAACAATCTTTCGCGCAGAAATTCGATAAAATCCCTTCCCTGCAAGGTGTCGGTATATGCAATCTGCCCGTTTTTGGAATTGCTTATCGTAGTTGCCCTGCCGTCGGTAATGGTAAAATTGCCGCCTGTGGCGTAGGGTGGGTCAATATAAACCAAATCAATCTTACCCCTTAAACCGTTGTTTAAAAGGCAATTCAATCCTGTGAGATTGTCGGCGTGGAGGAGGAGGTTATTATTTTGCATTTGTCTTTTCTTTTAACTTTTCTTCGATTTGTAAAAATCTCATTATTGGGGAAGACATTGCTTGCGTTGTTGCTCTCGCTTTTTCCCTTAATTCATCTATACATTGTAAAAATTTTTCATTGTATATCAACTCTATTGAAACTCCCTTTTTTTTCGCTTCAATTCTTTTTTTAACATCCTCAATATCGTTCAATTGATTATGCACATTTTCTTTTTTAGGAATCCTAACAATTGGAGTCCATAACATAAAATGATGTTTATAATCCGGAAAAGTATTTTCCGTATATTTTATGTCCTTTTCAAATTTTGAAATCAACTTATCTACATTATTAGGTTTATTTCCTTTGGTATAATGCAACCCAGTTTCTAAATGTATTGCGACCTCACAAACATATATTTCTTTTTCTATTGAATTGATACCAATTACATCAATTTCACCTTGTTTTTCTTTTGTTTGTAAATTATACTCCACAAAATCACATTTTTTGACAGATTTCAAATATTCTCCTACCAAATGTTCTCCAGGATTTTCCATATTTTTTATATTTTAAATTTGATACAAATAATTTCTCAAAACCAAAGCGCTCGTAATATTGTAATTACGATACGTTTCGGCGAACAAATCGTCGAGATAGGAACGCTGGTTGGCGTATTCGATGCTGTATTGTGTCCATTTATTCATTTATTTATATATTTATATTTTTTTTGCTAAAAAAAACTACATTGTTTTTATACAAATGCAAAGATACACTTTTTTTTCAGTTGAGAGTTGAAAGGAGAAAGTTGAGTGTGAATTTTGGTTATAGGGGCAGGGCAAACCTTGCTCAAAACAGAAATCAAAGTCGAAACTTACTGTCAATTTTATAACAATTTTCTCCCAAAATGCAAAAAAAAATCTACATTCTACACTCTCAATTTCTCATTTTTAATTTTTAATTGAAATTTTTGTGTATCTTTGTAAAACAGAAAACAATAAATGATAAGCAGAAGATTTATTCGGATTAAAGTAATGCAGGCGATTTACTCCCACCAAATGCGGAGTGATGAGTATCTGTTTGAGGGAAAAAAACGATTGCAGGCTTCTTTTGAGGACACTTATTCGCTGTTTGTGAAGATGTTGGGCATTTTTGGCGCAATGACTTTTCAAGCACAGCAGATTATTGATACCAATAAGCAAAAATTGTTGCCTACAAAAGAAGATTTGCAACCTAATTTAAAATTTGTTAATAATTTGTTTATTAAGAAATTAGAGCATAACGAAGACTTGCAAAAAAAACTCCGTTCCAAAGGCATGGCGTGGAACAATGATTTGGATGTTTTGTTTGCTAAATCGGTGTATAAACAATTGACAAAAACGCCGCTTTATCAAGACTATATGGCAAAATACGAATTAGCATATAATACGTTTAAAGATGATAAATCGTTTATTTTTAATGTAACAGAACAATTTTTTTTGGAAAATGAAGAAATTGCCGCTTATTTTGGTGAAAAAAAGATAAATTGGTATTTGGATTACAATGATGTTATTTTGTTGATACACAGGTATTTACAAGAAGTTCATAAAAACACCCCTGATAGTACTCCATTGCCAAATCTTTTCAAACCTGTGGAAGACGGACTGCTGGATGACAAACAATTTGCTTACGATTTATTTATGCTCGCAATTGAAAATGATGCACAATTTCAGTCAATTATAGCAGATACCGTTCAGCATTGGGATGTTGAACGGTTGGCAACTTTGGACGTGATTTTGCTCAAAATGGCAATGTGTGAATTTTGTAAATTTCCCTCCGTCCCGATTAAGGTTACTTTTTTTGAATACCTCGAATTGTCAAAGTATTATTCCACTCCCAAAAGCAGAGGATTTATCAACGGAGTATTGGATAAAATATTGGAAAAATTGAAAGAAGAAGGAAAAATTAATAAAACAGGAAGAGGTTTAATAGAATGAAACATAATAAATTGATTATCAGAATATTATTAGTAAGTTGGGCATTTTTTGCGACTGTATTTTTAACAAGTTTATCTTCTTTGCAATCTCAAAATTTGTATGCTTTAGATACAGTAATAATCAATCAATTAAATAGATTACCATTTGACATTTCTTTTCCTTACGATTTAAAGACACAAAACAAAATTCATGCACTTATTACCACAGAAAGTTATACCACACAACAAGCATTAGGTAATTTTTTGGAGTGTGAAACTTTTTTGAACAATAGTTTGCAAAAGGAAGATATTCCTCTCATTTTCAAGTATTTACCACTTGCATTAAGCAATATGCAGTACCGCAAAATCGGAACTTATACACGGGCAGGCGCCTGGCAATTGCCTTTTTTGACGGCGTTGCGGTATGGATTAAAAATTGACTCGGCAATAGACCAACGCTTTGATTTTAAGGAATCTACGCATGCTGCAACAGCCTATCTTCAACAATTATCAATTCAGTATGATAATGTATGGGAAATTATTGTTGCTTTTGCCAACTCGCCCGCCATATTGAACAATGGACGTTTGTTGGCTGAAAATTCACCCTCCGCCTCCAATGCAGGAAACATAGAAATGCCTAATAATGAAATAATTACAGATTTTATTGCATGGGTTTATGTGGCAAATTATTACAAAAATAATCACATTCAACCGCTTGTGCCTGATATAAATGACAAATTTCAAACGGAATCGCAAACCGTACTTATCACAGGCAAAGAACTCAAAGAGGGTGAAAAAACTGCCAAACCAATTCCACAAGACACTGTTAATGAGATAGTTATAGATACGCCACCGGAAGAAAACATAGATTCTACCGACATCGTTTCTACTCCAATATCTGTTACTCCAATAGAAACTCCTATTGCCGTTTCTACGCCTCCTGCATCTCAAAAAATAGAAATTCCCGTTACAACACCGCCTCCTGCCAAACCTATTGTAAAAGAGGCAAAAGACGGCTATTATATTGTGCAAAAAGGCGATTATTTGGGGAAAATTGCCACTCAATTCAATACAACTGTTGAGCAATTGAAAATTTGGAACCAATTAAAAGATGATAAAATTTATGAAGACCAAAAATTGATTGTCAAAAAAAATGCTGCAGCCGCAACTCCCTCTGTATCAACACGTTCTACTGCTGTTACTCCTACCGCAGCACAGCCCCCAAAAAAGACAACTCCTTCTGTTTCCCAACCACTCAAAACTCCCTCAGCCACAATTATTTACATTGTTCAAAGCGGCGATAATTTAACAAAAATTGCCAAATTGTACAACGTTACCGTCAACAGTATCATGCAATGCAATGGTATGCAAGATGATAAAATACAAATTGACCAAAAATTAAAAATTTGTAAGTGATTTTTATCTGATTTTAGAACATTTTTATTCCAAAATGCAAAAAAAAATCTACACTCTACACTCTGCACTCTACACTCTGAAAAAAAAGTTTTTAATTTTTAATTGATAAAATTGTGTATCTTTGTATTTTTTTAATCAAATTGAGATGAAACAAAACAGTATATCGCAAACGCAGGATACAGAATTGTTGTTGCAGATGCAGCAAAAGATTATGCCTCAGCATCTTTTGTTGATGAAGTTGCTGCAAGTACCCGCAGCCTCTTTGGAAGAGCGTATTGATGAAGAGTTGGAGGAAAATCCGGCACTTGAAATAGCAACAGAGGACGAAAATGCTGATGATTTATCGGAAAATACTGATTTTCAAGTAAATGAGAACGCCGAAGAGTCGCCATCCGAATATGAACAAGGCGATATTGCAGAAGAGACAGGCACTAATTCTGATTTGTCGCTTGAAGATTATTTGCCTGATGATTTCTCCCAAGAGACAGATTATGCACCTTATGCAGGGGGGAACGATAGAGAAGAAAAAAACTACCAATATGAACGCTATCTTTCTCATTCTGAATCTGTTCAGGATATTTTGGTGAGACAATTAGACCTGTTGGATTTGTCAAAAGAAGACCGAGATTTATCTTATTTTTTGATTGGAAATATTGACACAAACGGCTATCTTACTCGTGCGTTGTCCGATATTGTGAATGATTTGCTTTTTACGTCCAATATTTCGACAACGGTTGAGCATTTGGAGTATCTTTTGACGCATGTTGTGCAACAATTAGACCCGCCCGGTGTAGGGGCAAGAAATTTGCAGGAAAGTTTGCTCATCCAATTGCACCGACTTGAAAAAGGGAAAAATGATAAACTTAATAACTTGGCAATCAACATTATACAAAATGCTTTTGATGATTTTATATCTCATTTTTATCAAAAAGTAAGCAAAAAAACAGATTGTACAGAGGCTCAAATTGAGGAGGTAAAACAGTACCTTTCGGCTTTAAATCCAAAACCGTTTATGGGATTGGATGATGCTGAAAATGCGTATATTACACCCGATTTTATTGTAACTTATAACCAAAAAACGGACACTTTGGAGTGCAGTTTGCCGATGGAAAATTTGCCTCCTTTGCGAGTGGGACTGCAATATAAAAAAATGTATGGAAATTTGCATAACAACCAAATGTTGAGCCCAAAAGATAAAAAAGCAGCCATTGAATTTGTCCGTCAAAAATTGAATGCTGCCAAATGGTTTATAGATGCACTTTCCCAGCGAAATCAGACGCTTTTCAATGTAATTTCGGCTATTGCTAATCATCAACGTGATTTTTTCTTAACAGGGGAAGAAGATAGAATTAAACCATTGATTTACAAAGATATAGCAACAGAAATTAAAGTAGATATTTCCACCATTTCGCGAGCCACACGACATAAATATGTATTGACCGATTATGGTGTATATCCTTTGAAATTCTTTTTTACGGAAGCCGTTGGAGCAGAGGAAGGTAGCGAATTGACGGCTTACGAAATCAAAAAACATCTTACGGAAATTATTGCCCAAGAAGACCCCAAAAAGCCTCTCAATGACATTGAAATTTGCGAAAAATTAAAAGAAAGAGGCTGCAATATTGCCCGCAGGACGGTCGCAAAATACAGAGAACGACTGCATATTCCTACTGCAAGATACCGTACAAATAATTCATAATCAATATGTTAGACGATAATTATTTTATGAGATTAGCCCTTTTGGAGGCACAAAAAGCGATGCAAGCGAAGGAAATTCCTATCGGCTGTGTGATTGTTGCCAATGAAATTGTGATTGCTAAGGCACACAATTTAACCGAAACAATGTGCGATGTTACTGCTCATGCCGAAATGCAGGCTATCAACGCCGCTGCCGACAGTTTGGGGGCTAAATACTTGAATGATTGCACTTTATATGTAACATTAGAGCCTTGTGTAATGTGTGTGGGGGCTACATTTTGGGCAAAATTAGGCAAAATTGTTTTTGGAGCAAAAGATGTAAAACAAAAAAATAATGAAGAAAAATTAAAATTCTTACATCCTCATACTCAATGGATTGGAGGTGTTTTGGAGAAAGAATGTCAGCAAATTTTACAACAATTTTTTGAAAAGAAAAGATAAACACAATAATTTAAAAAAAATAACGTTATTCATTTATGCAACAGCGATGTTTAGTAGTATTTATTTTGATGTCTTTGGCTTTTTCGGGTTTTGCAACTCACGAAAGAGCGGGGGAGATTACGTACAGACACATTTCAGGTCGAACGTACGAATTTACTATTACTACTTATGTATATACTGCCAGTCCTGCAAAACGTGAATACTTGGACATTGATTGGGGAGACGGCTCATCAAAAGAAACCGTTCCCCGCATATCAGAGACCTTTATTACTAACGACATTACACGCAACATTTATATAGCAACACATACATTTAACAGCAATGGAACTTACACAGTATCAATGGAAGACCCCAATCGCAATGCAGACATTATCAACATTCCTCGTTCTATTGAGGTGCCTTTTTATATTGAAACGGTTATTGTTATCAATGCTACATTTGGGGGCAATAGTTCGCCTGTTTTGACCAATCCGCCGGTAGATAATGGCTGTGTAGGGGCTATTTTTTATCACAATCCGGCGGCAGTGGATGCGGAAGGTGATAGTTTGGTGTATTCATTGATAAATTGCAAAGGCATTGATGGTGTGGATATTCCGGGTTATACATTGCCACTCGCCAATTCGATAACGATAGACCGTAACAGTGGTGATTTTGTGTGGGATGCACCCCGCGCACAAGGAGAATATAATATTGCTATTTTGATTGAAGAATATCGATCAGGAATTAAAATTGGGTCAATTATCAGGGATATGCAAATAAATATTGCAAGTTGTGATAATCAGCCTCCGTTGCTTGATTTACAGGTAGATACATGTATTACTGCCGGCGATAGTATTGCTTTTACGGTTACCGCACGCGATGATACGGCTCAATTGATAACCCTTACCGCCAAGGGAGACGTGCTTTCGTGTCAATCGCCTGCCAAATTTCCCTCATCTACAACAGCAAAAGGGCAAGTCAGTGGCTTATTTTCATGGCAAACCAATTGCTCTCACATTCGCAAACAGCCTTACCATTTGACACTCAAAGCGGAAGATAATGGCTTTCCTGTACACTTATCTATTGTTAAAACATTTAGTATCAAAGTATTAGCACCGCCTGTTGAAAATGTATTGGCAACTCCTTTGGGCAATTCTATTACAGTTACTTGGGATACCGCCATTTGCCTTGACAATGCCAAAGGCTACAAAATATATCGCAGAGAAGACAGTTCGGGTTATATTTTGGAAAATTGTATCACCGGCGTGCCTCCCCAAACAGGCTACCAAATGATTGGTATTGTGAGCATTGCAACTCACTCATTTACAGACAATAACAGTGGAAAAGGATTGCGACATGGGGTCAATTATTGCTATGTGGTGATAGTCTATTACGGGGACGGCTCGGAAAGTTATATGTCAAATGAAGCCTGCACGGTACTTAAAAATGAAATTCCGATGATAACAAAAGTGAGCATTGACAAAACCGACCCTTTGACAGGTGTCGTTCAAACAGCATGGGAAGCACCAACAGATTTGGATTCTACACAATATCCGCCACCCTATCAATACCAAATTGAGCGGAGCATTAACGACTCTTTGCATTTTTCAACTATCGCTGTTTTAGGTGGAAATGCGCGGCAATATATTGATAGTCTGCAAAATACGCAAGATAACATTTTCTATTATCGTGTTAATTTGCGGCTTTTGGCGGATACGTCTGTCGCCTTGTATTCCGATGCAGCCTCTTCTCCTTTTTTACAAATAGAAAGTTCTGATTGTCAATTGATTATGAATTGGAAAGTGGAAACAATTTGGAAAAATTATCAATACATTATTTACAGATACAACCCGCTTACCTCACTTTATGATTCTATTGGGAGCACTGAAAATCAAGAGTTTATAGATACAGGTTTGACCAATGGTGTCAATTATTGTTACTATATCAAAACGGTTGGCGAATATGGAGATACTTCTTTGCCACATCCGCTGCTCAATTTATCACAAATAGTTTGCCAAACACCCATTGACAATATGCCTCCTTGTCCGCCACAGTTGAGTGGAGATGGAAATTGTTCACAAGTTGCGTTAAAGTGGTCATACTCAATCGATTGCAGACAAGCGGATATTGACAAAGTATATATTTGGTATAAACCTGAATATAAAGGTGAATATACTTTGATTGACAGTGTAAAATATCCGACAGATAACTACTTGTCTATCAATGATTTAATGGTTGTAGGTTGTTTTAAAATTATTGCCATTGATACTAACGGAAATATAGGGCAAAGCAGTGAAGAGTTGTGCTTTGAGCCGGATTGCAATCATTATCGATTGCCTAATGTATTTACGCCAAACGGAGACGGCATCAATGATTTGTTTGAACCGTTTCCTTACACAAATATAGAACAAATAGAAATCAATATCTATAACCGTTGGGGTGAAAAAATGTTTTACACACAAAATCCTGATATTCAATGGGATGGAGTAAATATGATGACACATCAGCCGTGTTCTGATGGTGTTTATTTTTACGTTTGTGCAGTAGAAGAAAAAACACTTAACGGATTGAAAAAGAAATATTTAACAGGTTCGATAACCATTTTAAGATAAAATTTTATGTTTACAGGAATAGTAGAAAAAACAGGTAAAGTTGTAGAAATTATACACGAAAAAACAAATGTCCATTTTGTGATTGAAGTTGATTTTGCTAACGAACTCAAAATTGACCAAAGTATGAGTCATGACGGCTGTTGTTTGACCATTGTAAAAGTGGATTATGCTAAAAATCAATACGTTGTAACAGCAATGGATGAAACATTACTCAAAACCAATCTGCGGACTTGGCAAGTCGGCTATGAGGTCAATTTGGAGCGTAGTATGCGATTAGACGGACGTTTTGATGGGCATATTGTGCAGGGACATGTAGACCAAACAGCCGTTTGCAAAAAAGTTACAGATGAAAATGGTAGTTGGAGATATTACTTTGATTATGAGCCACTTAAAGGGAACATAACAGTCCCCAAAGGCTCCATTTCTGTCAATGGAGTCAGTTTGACGGTTGTTGATTCCGAAGAAGGAAAATTTTCAGTTGCCATTATTCCTTATACTCAGGAGGTTACAAATTTTCACAATTTTAAAGTCGGCACCATTGTCAATATAGAATTTGATGTTTTTGGCAAATATGTAGCCCGCTTATTGCAAGAATATCTTGGGGAAAAGAAGGGGCTATAGGAAGTACAAATTTTAGAACGTTTTGGTGCAAAAATGCAAAAAACGTAAGGAAATTCTCAATTTTCCATTCTCCATTCTTCATTAAAAAAGGTTTTTAATTGTATCAATCGTATACTCTTATTTTGTCGTCGCTTTCTATACGGACGTTGTAACTTCTTAACGGTTGAGTGGCTTTACAGTTAGCACCTTGTGGATAGCCATTGAGAATGTTGTACGTTGAGCCACATTGTTCGCACAGCAATTGAAAAGTATTTTGAGGGTCTACAATAACGTAACCGTTGCTTTCCCAGTCGAATGCACAGGCACGGTCGTAGGCAACAAAAGTATTCATATCAACATGATAAACAATAAATCCTTGTATGCCTCCGGTAAAATATTCGTAACCGCCCACCATAATAAGGCGATTGGTGTTTATATCAACAATAAAATTAGTTTTTACACGTGGCACAGGTGTATCTGTTTGGCAACGGCATAAAAAGATAATTGCCAATATATAAATTATTTTTAATTGATTGATTCTGAACATATTCTAAAGTTCTAAATGAATTACTACTATTTCCGAAGAAGAGCCTAACCTTGCCATAGGTCCCCACAAACCCAAACCGGAGGAGACAAAACATTGCGTACTCCCCTTGCGACTATAGCCATGATGCAGTTCATACATTGCTTTTGTGAGCAAAGTTACAGGGAAAAATTGCCCGCCGTGCGTATGCCCCGACAAATGCAAACAAATTTCATTTTTTGCCGATTCTTGCAAGCGCGAAGGCTGATGGTCTAAAACTATTACAGGATATTGTCTATCAACAGTGGCAAGAATTTCCGATAAGGGTTTATCAGAATGTAGGCTAACGTCCTCTCTACCAACAATATAGAGACAACTATCGACCAAAACTGCACTATCTCTCAAAATGTGAATACCTGCTGCTTGCAAATATTGGCAAGATTTTTCAATATCCCCAAAAGCATCATGATTACCTATGCATGCATATATTCCCATGGGGGCTTTAATTTGCTGTAATTGTTTATCCATCTTCATGTAAATCAGTGCATTAAGGTCATTATCAATAATGTCGCCTGCAATTAAAACCATGTCCGGTTTTTGCTCATTGATAAGTTTTACAAATCTATCCAATGTTTGATTCCGAAGTATGTATCCTAAATGTAAGTCGCTGATTGCCACTATATTAAGTGTTTTATTTGCCTTTTTACTGCAATTAGATGTTGCCGAAAGTTGCACCGTATTGGGATGTAAAAATCGGTAATAACCAATGAAATACAACAAAAAAATGACGAACAAAGAGACAAAAAAAGTAATCAGTCTCACATTTTGTCCATTTGTGGAAAAATATTGCGGAAAAAAGTGAAAAATATAGTTAAAAACACGAATTACATCTATCAATAAAGCCGCCATTAGCCCATAAAGCATTAAAAATAACCAAAATGAACCAATTGTTTCCAAAAAAACAGTCAATGAAAACGGCAAACTGTTTTTTAAAAGATGTCCTGCAATGTAAGAAAACGCAAGCATTGCGAACACAATCCCCAATATAATTTTTCCTATGCCGTGCAATGACAAAGCCTGTGCCGTGCGAATAAATAAATAAGCATTCGCCCCCACAAACAACGCAAGAAATAAAATAACAATTTTAGGCATATTTTTTACAATAAATTAAGTTGTGTCAATCCTGGGGGCGTTTGAACAGTAAGTTTTTTTGCTTTTCTGTCCACTTTTAAAATAAATTCGTCTATTATGGGTATCAAAATTTCTCCTTTTGATGTAAATATTTGAATAAGAGACTGTTGTCCATAATCAATAATATTTGAGCATTTTCCCAAAGAGCCTTCTTGTTTATCAATAACCTCAAAATCAATGATTTCGTGATAATAAAATTTATTACCCGAAAGCGGTGGCAACAAATTTAGGGGCAAATACAATTCTGTCCCTACATATTGCTCGCAAGAGTCGTTGTTCATATTTTCAAATAGCACAACCATTTGATTATTAGCCTTGTTGCGACTATTTTTAATAAAAAACGGAATCGGTTCTCCGTCAATATCAAAGAAAACCGATTCCATGTTCCAATACTTTTGCGGTTCGTCAGTGTCTAAATAGACCACTAACTCACCTGCTAATCCGAATTTTTTGGTTATTTTACCTAAGTAAAAATAATCATCAAGCATACAATTGTGCTATTCTTCCGTTGCAACGGGTGTTTCCTCTGCTTGAGCGGGAGTTTCTTCCGTTGTTGTTTCTGTCGGGTTTGGCTCAACTGCTACTTGCTCAACAGGTTCAGCAACAGGTTCAGCAACTTCTTGAACATCTTCTACTGCAACTTGTGTTGCAACTTCTTGATTTTCAGATTGTTGTGCTGCTTCTTCTTCCTGTTGTTGTTTGAGTCGTTCTTGTTGGCGTTTTTCGGCTTCTCTTGCAGATTCTTCGGCTTCTTTTGCAGCCTTTTCGGCTTCTCTGGCGGCTTTTTCTGCTTCTCTTTGGGCTTTTTCTTGTGCTGCCTTTTCTGCTTCTGCTGCCAAAATAGCCTGACGTTTTTCATTTATTAACGTCGCTCTGGCTTCTTTTACCTTTGCCTCAGCCTCTAAACGTTTTTTCTTATTGGCTTTGTCGGCGTTAAGAATTTCCGTCCTGTTTTCACGGATTTTTCTTGCCTTTTCTTCTTTCCAAGCAGCGAATTTTTCTTCCGCTTGTTCTGCCGAAAAAGCACCTCTTTTAACGCCTCCCATTAAGTGTTTTTTTAGGTAAACACCCTCCCGTTTGAGTATCATTCTTGCCGTGTCAGTAGGCTGCGCACCTACATTCAACCAATAAAATGCTCTCTCAAAATCCAAATTGATACCAATTGGATGCGTTAGCGGATTGTATGTACCTATCTTTTCTATGAACCGTCCGTCCCGAGGTGCACGACCATCCGCAATTACTACATGATAAAAAGGTTGTCCCTTTTTCCCAAATCTTTGTAATCTAATTCTTACAGACATAATCTAAATATTATATATTCTTTTTTTATTAAAAAATTTACAGATTTGCAAAGATACACTTTTTTGTCAATTAAAAATTAAAAATTAAAAATTAAGAGTTGAAAGTTGAAAGTTGAGAGAAAATATAAAAACGGCGCATGCACTGTCTTTACTTGTATATATTTATTTGATTATCAATGTTTTTTTGTACATTTTCAAAAAAATCATTCTCAATTCTCAATTTTCATTTTTTAGAACAAATTTCTCCCAAAATGCAAAAAAAAACTTAAAAAAGAGTAGCAGCAGAGGTACTTTTCAATGAATAATAATTTTTATTTTTTATTTTAATAACCTCTACAAAATCCAATTTTAAGAGTTCTTTTTTAAGCGTTGCTTCGGATTTGGGGAATTTGATTTTTGTATGTATTTCATTGATTGTCAATTCTTTAGTCGCTAAAATATCTTTTATTTGGTCTGAAAAGGAAACTGTTGCTTGAGCAGTTTCGGCAAGTGAAACCTGATTTCCGTCAAAATCTACCGCAATTGCACCGCATTGAATGAGATAAAGATTGTCATTTTTCTCTGTCGGGTCGGGGTTTCGGACATAAATTTGTCTTCCTTTTTTGAGTCCATCCATGGCGCCGGCATAAGTACCGCCTTTGGTTTCTTTGCCTTGTCGATTTTTTGAAGGTTTGGATTCTGCCACAAAAATTTCTTTGGCAAGTCCGTAAATAATTGAATTTCTTGCCATTGCTAAATCTTTTCCCCAAGGGGCTTGAGGATGAAATGTACTCAAAACCAACACATCATCGTCAATAATTTGCTTATAATAGGTTTTAAAACCCGCTTCAAAAGTTAAAATTCCCTGCGGTAATACAATGATACTCTGACCTTTACATGCAATAGAAGAATCTAATGCCTGCTTATCAACACCTTTGGCAAAACCACTCACCACAACTTTCCATTCTTTGGTCGCCTTTTTTGCCACATTATCAGTAAATTGCAAGGCTATATCGGATGCCTCACGTGAACCGACAATGGCTATGGATTTTTCTTGCATAATTTGTTGATTCCCTTTGGTATACAACAAAATAGGAGCAGATTTTTTTAGATTTTCTTTCAAAGTTTTTGAATAATCGGGAGACACAATCGGAATTGCATCAATACCATTATTTTGTAACGTTTCTGCTAAAAATGCGTAATTAGCAAGCGAAGATTTTGCTTTTTGTAATTCTGTTAATTGCCTGTTATTGAGCAAAAAACAATTTTTCCAATCTTTTTCACTCAATCCAAAAAAATCTGATATAGACATTTTTTGAGTGTGAAAAAATTGAATAATTAAGTTCATTTTGTCTTCATTTTTCCATGCCTCTCGGTCGGCAAAATTCCATGCGGGCAATTCATGTGCCAGCGACATCCAATATATTGATTCTGAATTCATAATCTGTCTCCTCCTACTGTTTTTGCAATGCACACAGGTACAATCTTTTGTGCACCTAATTGGGTTAATAAATTGCCTATCTCTTTTATAGTTGCTCCGCTATCTACAATGTCATCAAATAATAAAACTGTTTTGCCTTTGATTTCGCTCGGATTGGCATAAGAAAAAGCATTATGTATGTTCTCTTGCTTAAGATATTGATTTTCAAATATTTTTTGTTCTTTTGTTTTACGTATTTTTATTAAATCATGCGAAATTGGAATTTTCAAAGCGTGCGACAAATTTTGAGCAAAATTTTTGACTAAATCTCCCGATTTTGTTGGGGGAACATAAAGAATTAAATCAAAATGTGTTTTTTTGATTTTTTTACGAAATGCTTTGATTGTCAAGCGTAAAAGAAAATCAGGAAAATCGCCCCCAGCCTCATATTTTGATTGATGAATGGCTTTGCCTACATTTGAAACTCCATAATATGAAGCCGCAACGCCATCAACAATACATGAATCAAGTGAGTTGACCTCCAAGTCGGGAAAATTATTTTCTCTAAAATTTTGCAACTCTTCTGTTAATTCGGGAGTAACGTTTATATGAATTTTCTTTTGACCTGTATTGTCGCAATTTAAGAAGTTAACATGTTGATTATCACCTAAATAATCACAAAGAAATTTCATCCTTGAATCGGTTGTTTCTACATATTCAAGCATCTTATCAAGGTCTTTTAACTTTGCTTCCCGCAATTCTTTAAAAGTGTGCGTATCTAAAGGCTGCGAGTGAGTAATAAATTCATATTGTTTGGTTTTGCCATATTGAACTTCTCTGATAATGCCTTGTTCCATGAGGTCTGATTTAATCACTCTGAATTGTTTTTCAGTTATGTCAGTCATTTTCATCAATGTTTTTTTCTCCATGTAAGCCTGATTTAATCGCCTCTATCATTTTGTTATAGCATTTTACGGCAGGTCTGCTGCCTTCGATAAAAGCCAATGGCAATTCTTTGTCTTCATTTGGATTATAAAACAATATGATATATGAAGGTTTGCCGTCTCTGCCTGCACGCCCGATTTCTTGATAATAATGAATAGGTGATTGTGGAATTTGAGTGTGAATAATAAATCGAATGTCAGGCTTGTCAATGCCCATCCCAAGTGCGTTTGTTGAAACAATACATTTCCATTTGTTGCCAATTAAGCCTTTTTCGATGGCAACACGAGATTGAGCGTCAAGTTTTCCATGATATGCAATTGAAGGAATATCACAAAAGTTAAGCCAATCCGAATATATTTCAGTATCCCTCCGCGTGCCTGTATAAATAATGCCCGAACCGGGAGATTTTTTAACAATTTGTTTTAACCATATCATTTTTTCGTCTTCGCTGTCTACTTTTACAACAAACAATTTAAGATTATCCCGCATTAAATTGCCTCTTATGACGGTAATTTCACTACCAATTTGAGCAATTATATCCTGCTCTACTCTTTTTGTTGCCGTTGCAGTAGTGGCAAGTATCGGCAAACCTTTTGGCAAAAGTTTAACAAGATTGATAATACGTTTAAATGCAGGGCGAAAATCGTGTCCCCAAACCGAAATGCAATGTGCCTCATCGATGACAACCATTGATAAATTCATTTGTCGTGTCGCCTCAATCCACTCGTAATTTTCTTGCCTTTCAGGGGCAATATACAGAATTTTTATTTTTCCGGCTATGGCATCTTGAATATTTTTTGAATTTTCTGTGATAGATTGCTCACCATTGATACATTTTGCCGCAATTCCCAACGATTGTAACTTTTTTACTTGATCCCGCATTAAGGCAATCAGAGGCGAAAAAATGACAGTTATTCCACTAAAAATGGTCGCAGGAAACTGAAAACAAAGCGACTTCCCAAAACCTGTTTTCTCAATCAGCAAAACGCGTTCGCCATTGAGAATCTTTTCCACTGTTTGCCATTGTTCGTCATAAAAATGTGCAATTTTGAAAGTTCTTTGCAATAAATTTTCGGCTTCTTGTCTGCTCATTTTGCCTGAAAAAGAGGGTTTATTTGGCAAATTTTCTGCATTTTTCGGAATTTCTATTGTTTTTTCTGCATTTTTTTGATTTTCGTCCAATGTTTTTTGCAATAATTGAGCAAATATTTGTAAATCTTCTTCCGGCACATCAATCCATTGATATTCAAAACTATTTCCGGTTTCTTCGCTCTCTGAAATGCTAACATAACGTTCCCCGTTTCTATTTATCCGAATGCTGAAAGAATAAGTCCGTTTCCCCTTTTTTACCTCCGTTGAAAATACCTCATCCATATTAAATAATTTCTAAATTTATTATCTTTCCACTATTTTTATCCTACTCCGTTTTCCAATGAAAGGGATAGCAATTGCTGTGCTTCGGCGGCAAATTCTAACGGCAATCGGGTTAGTACATCTTTTGCATAACCATTGATTATCAATCCGATAGCACTTTCGGCTTTGATGCCACGCTGTTGGCAATAAAACAATTGTTCTTCGGAAATTTTGGACGTAGAAGCCTCATGTTCCAAAATGGCAGTGGTGTTATTGCATTCGATAAACGGAAAAGTATGTGCCCCGCATTTGTCGCCCAAAAGTAACGAATCACACTGCGAATAATTGCGAGCGTTGGAGGCTTTGTTGGCAATTCTGACCAATCCGCGATAGGAATTTTGGCTGTTCCCGGCTGAAATTCCTTTTGAAATAATGGTACTTTTGGTATTTTTGCCCAAATGTATCATTTTTGTACCCGTGTCAGCCTGTTGAAAATTGTTGGTCAATGCAACCGAATAAAATTCTCCCACCGAATGGTCTCCTTTGAGTACGCAACTTGGATATTTCCACGTGATTGCCGAGCCTGTTTCGACCTGTGTCCATGAAATTTTGGAATTATCGCCCTCGCAAATGCCCCGTTTGGTTACCAAATTCAACACGCCACCTTTGCCTTGTGCGTCTCCGGGGTACCAATTTTGGACGGTAGAATATTTTACTTCTGCATTTTTGAGAGCAAATATTTCCACTACTGCCGCATGTAATTGATTTTCATCACGTTTAGGCGCCGTACAGCCTTCCATGTAACTCACATACGCATCCTCTTCGGCGATAATCAATGTGCGTTCAAATTGCCCTGTATTTGAGGCATTTATCCTAAAATAAGTGGATAAATCCATCGGACATTTAACCCCTTTGGGAATAAAACAAAAAGAGCCATCACTAAAAACCATTGAATTTAAGGCTGCATAAAAATTATCTCCAATCGGCACCGCTTTGCCCAAATATTTCCGTACCAAATCGGGATGCTCCCGCACCGCCTCGCTGAATGAACAAAAAATAATTCCTTCTTTTGCTAATTCTTTTTGAAATGTGGTTTTTACTGATACTGAGTCTATTACAGCATCCACTGCGACCTTGTTGTTGTCCTTTTTTTCATCTAAATTGACTTTTAAACGGTCAAATGTATCCGCTAAATTTTTGTCCAATTCATTTTTATCTGTAACTACTTTTTTAGGGGCAGCAAAATATATAATATCTTGAAAATCAATAGGTTCTATTTTTAAATGTGCCCATTGAGGTGGTGTCATTTTGAGCCATTTTTGATAGGCTTCCAATCGAAAATTAAGCAACCACTGCGGTTCTTCTTTAAATGCAGAAATTTTGCGAATAATATCTTCATTCAACCCCTTTGGAAAATATTCCGTTTCAATGGGCGACACAAAGCCCGGCTGATAATCTTTTGCGGTCAGTTCCTCAATGATTTTTTCGTCCGTTTTTTCTTTCATAATGATTTTTAGGTAAATTTTTCACCTTTTCGGAGTTCAACATCATTAACATATCGCCTAATTTCCTGCTCATCAGTCTTTTTGCAAATCAGTAAAACTCCATCATGCTCGGCAACAATATAATCCTCCAAACCTTGCACTACAACAATTTTGTCTTTGGGAGTATTGATAATGCAATTAGTTGATTGATAGGTAAATACATCTCTTTTGGACTGTATTGCATTTCCATTTTCGTCATGCGGTAAATGCTCAAAAAGTGAAGTCCATGTCCCCAAATCAGACCAGCCAAAATCGGAAATCAATACGTGTGCATTGTCAGCCTTTTCCATTATTGCATAATCGATTGAAATAGAAGTACATTGTTGATAAATTTCCTTCATTTTTGACTTTTCTTCAGGCGTGTCCATTGCGTAGGCTACACCGTCAAACAAATCTTTCATTTCCGGCAAATGCAATTCAAATGCTTTTTCAATAATCGGCAATCGCCAAACAAAAATACCCGCATTCCACAGAAAATCACCACTTTCAATAAATTGCTGTGCCAATTCAAGGGCAGGTTTTTCCGCAAAAAGTTTTACTTTTGTGATCCGCTGTTCGGGGACATATCTTGAAAATTCGTCAAATTGAATGTAGCCATAACCCGTGTCAGGACGCGTAGGCTGTATGCCCAGCGTCAAAAGCCATGGATTTTTTGCCGTACAATTCAATGCCGCATTAAGATGCTCTACAAAAGAATCCTCATCAATGATGATATGGTCGGCAGGCGTAACCACAATGTTTGCATTGGGATTGCGTTTTTTTATTTTTGCATTTGCGTAGGCAATACAAGGTGCCGTATTACGCCTAACAGACTCCAAAATTATCTGATTATCAGATAGTTGTGGAATTTTTTCTTTGGTTAATTGATAATATATTTCATTGGTAACAATGTAGATATTTTCGAGCGGACACACCCTTTGCATACGCTCAACAGTCTTTTGCAAAAGCGATTTACCGTTTCCTAAAATATCAATAAATTGTTTAGGGCAACTTTTGCGGCTCATAGGCCAAAATCTTTCGCCTGCACCGCCTGCCATTATCACACAAAAATTCCCTTTATCTGCCATTTTTTTTCTCTCTAATTTCTTAATTTACAAATCATTATCTTATAAGGCGTCTATTTTGCCTCCTAATTACAAATATACACAATTTCTTCAATTAAAAGTTAAAAATGAAAAACGAAAATGTTGTAGGGCAATGCCATGCCTTGCCCAAAAGAAGGGTGAAGGGTAAAAAAACGCTCAACTTTCCACTTTTTATTCTCAACTAATAAAGAAACATCATAGCCGAAGATAACTGCGACTATGACATTTCAAAAGAAATAGTAATATTTTTATAATTATACCGTTTGTTCGATGTTCCACACGAAGGCGCGGACACCGATTTCTGTGTTTCGGAGGTCTAATTTTTTAATAGATTCGAGCAATTGGGGTACTTTTTCGTCCTCAACAATAGTGATAGCGGCGGAGTTCATTTCGGGCCAAGTGTGTGTCCCTTGACGGGGCTGTCCGTCTGTTGTACCTCTGCCTTTGACCTCTTCCCACCACGTATAACCGCGTATTTGTAAGCGGTCTAACATATATTGTACCCTTTCGGTATTGGCTTGATTGAATATGACAAATACTGCTTTCATTTTGATATTATTTTTGTTCTTTAATTTCTTGATTATCAACTAATTTTGTATCCATAAATACAAATTGTTTTCTTAATTTACTTTCTTTATCTCTTTCGCCTCTGCGGGACATAATGGAGTAAAGGATAGGTACTATAATTAAGGTAACAAGTGTGGAAACGGTCAGACCGCCAATGACAACAATACCCATCGGCTGCCACATTTCAGAGCCTTCGGAGGTACTGATTGCCATAGGTACCATCCCTAAAATGGTCGTAGCAGCGGTCATCAATACAGGACGCAAACGAGAACGACCCGAAAGCGCAATCGCCTCATTGAGTTCGTACCCTCTGTCTCGCATCAAATTGATATAGTCCACCAATACAATTCCATTTTTGACCACAATACCTATCAAAAGTATCACTCCCAAAGCACCAATCATATCCAAACTTGTGCCTGTAATCAACAACGCTGCAATAACTCCCGTAATAGCAAACGGTATCGCCATCATGATAATAAATGGTTTTGAGAGCGATTCAAATTGAGAAGCCATTACAATATAAACCAACAGCACAATGAGCAATGCTAACGTAATCATATCGCCAAAGGTTTCCTGTTGGTCTTCATAGGCACCACCGATAGTAACCAATACGCCTTGCGGGATGTCTGTTTTATCAATTTCGGTTTGAATTTCTTTTGCCAACTCGCCCAAAGATATATCTTGCGGAGTAACAGTAACTTTAACAATACGCTCCCTTCTCTTTCGCTCAATATTTGGGGGAGACCAATATTCTTTTATTTCGGCTAACTCTTTGAGTTTGATTTGTTTACCTGTCGGAGTCATAATAGTAAACTCTTCAATATCGGTGAGCGAACTTCTGTATTTTTCAGCCAAACGGACTATAATATCATACTCTTCACCGTCTTCTTTGAGATAGCCTGCCAACATTCCATTGACACGATTGCGAATATAAGCCGCTGCTGCCTGATAACTAATGCCGTGCAGGGCTAATTTTTCTTTATCGAACACAATTTGCAGTTCGGCACGGTCTTCTTCACGGGAAATAATCACATCTCTCGCCCCTTTGAGTTTCTGTATTTTACGCTTCAAATCAGCCGCCAAAACGTTGGTTTTATCAAAATCATAACCATAAATTTCAACATCAACACTGTTTTGATTGCCACCACCGCCCATATTGCTGGCAACAGTTACTTGCAGATTGATAATTTCAGGAAATTTAGCCAAATCATTTCTAATCGTTTCTGCTATTTGCCAAATGGTTCGCTCTCTTGCATATTTTTTAGAACATCTGACTGTCATGCTGATTTTATTGTTATTTGCCTGCGTAAATAGGGACGTAATACCGGCGTCTTCCGAACTGCCGCAAGAGGTTGAAATCAACTCTGTTTCAGGCACTAATGCCATAATATGATTTTCAATTTCTCTGGCAGTACGGCTGGTCTCTTCTACTCTTGTACCGCGCTGAAGTTCAATGCTTAATGACATTCTACCCGAATCTTGGTCAGGCATAAAATTAGTACCTATCATGCCAAATATAAATGGCAATAAAGAGGCTACAAAAATTAGTACCATCGTTATCAATGTTATCCACTTATGTCTCAAACATACACGTAAAACTCTTGCATACCATGCATCTACTTTATCTAACGCCTTAACGACTGTATTTTGATAGGTAAGGCGTCTTTTTTTACCGTTATTTTCGGTAGTTTTCTTTTTGGATTTCAACAATTTAGCCGAAAGCATTGGCGTCAAAGAAATGGCGGCTACGGTGGAAACGCAGACAACAATGGTAACAATCCAACCTAACTCTTTGAACATAACTCCTGCCATGCCAGTGAGCATTGTCAGTGGCACAAAAACTGCCACAATGACCAATGTAGTGGCAATTACTGACACCCAAACCTCATTAGTGGCATAAATGGCAGCCTCACGAGGCGACGAGCCTCGCTCTATATGCGTGGTAATATTTTCCAACACCACAATCGCATCATCCACCACCATCCCAATGGCGACCGTCAATGAGCATAATGAAATGATATTGAGAGAACTACCTACTAATGCCAAATAAATAAATCCGCACAATAATGAGATAGGAATTGTTAACGCAATGATAACTGTTGCCCGCCATTTGCCCAAGAAAAACAAAATGACCAAAACAACAAACAACAAAGCATAC
Source organism: Bacteroidales bacterium (assembly GCA_031272415.1). Taxonomy (GTDB): domain Bacteria; phylum Bacteroidota; class Bacteroidia; order Bacteroidales; family WCHB1-69; genus JAISTU01. Next base: position 21,087 of record JAISTU010000127.1, read on the forward strand.
ATTAACGACTCTTGCAAGCCTGCAATCGCATTTTCAATTTCTTCGGATTGGTCATAAATAAGTTTAAGATTGATGTCAGGGGGGAGTTTTTTCTTAATTTGTTCGAGTTCTTTGCGTACATCTTTGGCAATTTGTACCGTATTTGCCCCCGATTGTTTCATAATAATTAAGCGGGCGCCGTCTTGTCCGTCAATTTTTTCCTCCAAAGTAATATCGCGGATAGTATCGCGTATCGTAGCAATGTCTCGCATAAAAATTTCTTTACCTTCACGACTCAAACCTACCACAATATCATTGATTTCGCTACTTTCTACATATTCACCTTGCACCCGCATTTGATATTGTTCTTTGCCCATTTTGACACTACCGGATGCCAAATTGAAATTATTGGCACCAATAGCCGCTCCGATAGTTTCCACAGACAAACCATAAGCGTCCACTTTATTGGGGTCAAGGTCAATATAAATATAGCGTTCAGGGGCGCCCGAAATGCTCAACGAACCAATGCCATCCACACGATTTAACACATTGATAACATTATCTTCCATGATTTTTTTAAGTCCCGGATAACTTTCTTTTGCCGTAATAGCATATTGCATTATCGGGAAATTGGAAGTATTTATCTTAAAAATCAATGGACGTGAGCAACCGTCCGGCAAATTGTCATATATCATATCTATTGCCGAGCGGATGTCATTTACTGCCTCATCCAAATTGATACCCCACTGAAATTCGAGTGTAACAACGGATATATTATCCTTTGAGGTAGAGGTAATTTCTTTTAATCCGTCCACCGAATTGAGTTGGTCTTCCAGCAATTTGGTTACATTCGTTTCCAATTCACTGCCATTGGCTCCCGGATAAGTTGTCATAACCGAAATATAAGGCGGCTCTATCTCAGGAAAAAAGTCAATAGGAAGCCGCTGTAATGAAAACAGTCCTAACACTATCACTGCCAAAAAAATCATTAAAACCGTTACAGGTTTATTCACCGAAGTCTTGTATATACTCATTGATTTGCTATCTTTTTAGTATGTATTTTTAGTTAATTTTTTTATTCTTTTCACAAAACTATAAAAACTAAAATAGTTTTTACAGTACTAATACAAATATCATGCCAAAAAAATTAGAGTAATTTTCAATTTTCAACTTTTTTCAATTTTTAATTCTCCACTCAAAAAAAAGTGTAATTTTGCAAAATAAAAATATGTATTACAATAAATTATAAAGAAATTAAGAAGATGTTTAGAAAAAGAAAGTATCGTGATAATCAAAGCAAAATAATGATTTTGATGGTTTTAGTAGGAATGTTTTTTATGGTTTCGGGGCAAAAAGCATTTGATAAACAAAAAGAGGTCGATTCTCTTTGTAATGTTATCAAAACAGCCAAAGGAATAAAAAAATTAGAGAACTATAAAGAACTGATGAACGCAACAGCCTATAATCCTGATATTGAGGCTTCTTATAAATATATAGACGAGTATATAGCCGAAACAAAAAAACAAAAAAATATAGAACATGAAATAAAAGCAAGAGCAGCCAAAGTACAAATGCTGTTCAAACATCATCATCACACAGAAAATTGTACATTTGAGACTGAATATGAGCGATTTATGAAGTTTGCATACCAACATAAAGCATGGGACTACTATTTTGAGGTATGGCATCAGTATGTTTATTTTTTGATAGAAGAAAATAAGTATTCGGATGCGTTTTTAGAAGCCCAAAAAATGTACAAAATCGGACAATCTGAAAACAATTATGTCGGGGTGGGATATGCTTGCTTTTTCACAGGACTAATTTATGCCAACAATGATTTTGCGGATAAAGCCTTGCCGTTTTATGCAGAAGCCATTCAACATTTTCACCCATTGATAAAAGAGTCCAACGTGTTAAAGTCTTTTCCGTTGTGGGTAACATACGCAGAATACATTTATGCGTTGCAAAAGGTGGGAAAATATGAGCAAACTTTACCGCTCATTGCAGAGTGGGAGAAAGAGCAACAAAAAAGAGACCAATGGCGAAAATATAAAGAATATATAGGCTGGTTTAATATTGACCACAAAAAAATTATTACCTACATGGGACTAAAGCAATTTGACAAAGCACAGCAATATTTTGATACAATAGATGCTTATATTGACTATATTAACGACCACAATATGTCCTCTTACATGGGTACAAAATTAGATTTTTACATGCAAACCGGTCAAACGCAAAAGGCACTCAAATATGTAGATTCGGTGATTGCATTTGAGACCCAATATCACGGCGGCTCGCATTTATACAACAGAAAAAAAGAGAAAGCGATTTTATTGCGGAATACAGGTTATGTTGATACTGCCACTTTTGACATGCTTTTGGACTACATGAACTACACAGATAAATTTGAAAAAGAAAAAACGGCTGAACAACTGAATTTGTTTAACACTGAATATCAAGTAGATAGAATTACATTAGAGAAAAAAAGAAACCTTTTACTTTTTATTGCCGCTGCCGTCATTGCGGGGCTATTGTTGCTTTTGTTGGTAGTTTATTTCCTCTATTCTCGTAAAATACATAGGAAAAATCGTGCTATTGTTGCACAAATTTTAGAGCAAAATCAACAAGCCAAACAAAAATTACATCATTCGCCGCCCACCAAAGAACAACTTTTATTCGATAAGTTGGAGAAATATATGCAACAAAGTCAATCTTATCTCACTGAAAATGTGAATATAAGCGATATTTCACGTCAACTTGCCACCAATGAAAAATATTTGCAAAATGCTATCAAAGAGTGTGTAAATATGACTTTTGCAGTCTATATCAATACATTACGACTGCAATTTGCCTGCTCAATGTTGAGCAATCCCAACAATCAAGCCACTATTGACAGCATTGCATTGGATAGTGGATTTGGGAATAGAGTGCATTTTCACCGACTTTTTGTCCAAAAATACGGCATTTCACCGGGAGAATTTAGGAAAAATTCGTAAAAAACATCCTGCAATTTAAAAATATCTTCGTGTATGTTGTTGATATTCAATATATTTATTGCCAAATTTGCGAATTAGGAATTTTTCTTCCCGCAATATTTGAAAATGAATGCCAATAAATGAGCAAAGGGCTAATATTATGATAATTACGTTTGGAAAGACAAGCATTATGCCGGCAAAATACATATCCATAAACAGAAATATGGGGTTGCGAGAGTAAGCAAATGCACCTGTGGTTATCAATTCATTGCTTGTTTTTTCGTCAATGCCAATACGCCAACTTTTTCCAAATGAAAGCAATGCCCATAAAAATATTGCTAATCCACTGTAACACAGAATGATTCCTACATATTTCAGCCAAGCAAAATACACCACAAAATCCGTTAGAAATGAAAATTGAAGCACTGCCAAAATTATCAACACATTCCACAGCAACAGAAAAGGTGCTAATATGTTTTCCAACATCTTTTCGAGCATTGTGCCTTTGCTTGTTCCTATTGACCAGACTTTTACGCTCTGACAATAAAGCATAACCGTTCTGCCGATAAACAGAACATTGAACAGCACAAGACTTGTTAAAATTAAAATATTTGTTGCAGCCATTTTATTGTTTTTTCCAACGCTCTAAACGTCTGAAACCCCGTGTAAAGAGCCACGCTTTAAGTTTATTATGACCGTTTTTAATCATTGCTTGTCGGCAAAATTCTTGAAATTCATCTACCGTCATTCCTTCCCCTGCAAGCACTCCGTTTTGATAGCAATACATGCAAAATTTCTCACTTTTACTACCGTCTGCATTTGTGCCTTCGTTATTTGTGCGTTTGTCTAACGGCATTCCACAACTTTGGCAAAACTTTTTTTTATTATCCATTTTGAATTGATTTTTTATGCCCACTTGGGCGGTTAATAATAACTCTGCAAAGATACACCTTTTCGTCAATTAAAAATTAAAAATTAAGAATTAAGAGAGATGCATATTTTATTCTTTTTGGGGTCAATTATTATCATCGCATATAGGTTTATAATTGACCATAAGTATACTTTTTTTTGTATTTATGGTCAGTTATAAAAACAAGTTATTAAGTATAATTCTTTGATTTACAATACAATATGTTTATTACGAACTATGTCAAAAATCATAATAAAAGTGAGATGTAAAACCTACCTCGTTTTGCTAACATATTGAAATGTGGAGCGTTTTTTCAGATTATTAGCATCTCTTGCAAGATTTATAATTGACCATAAGTATACTTTTTTTGGCACTTATGGTCAGTTATAAAAACAAGTTATTAAGTATAATCATTTGATTTACAATGTAATATGATTATTACGAACTACGTCAAATTTATAATAAAAGTGAGATATAAACCCTACCTCGTTTTGCTAACATATTGAAATGTGGAGAGTTTTTATTTTCAGATTATTATTATCGCTTGCAAGATTTATAATTGACCATAAGTATACTTTTTTTGGCACTTATGGTCAATTATAAAAATATGTCATCAAGCGTAATTTCCTTTTGTACAATGCTATAACGCTTATTATGAACTACTCCAAATGTTGTAATAAAAGTGAGATGTAAAGCCTTCTTTGTTTTGCTAACATACTCAAATGCAGCGAGTTTGTTCCTAAGGTTGGCTTCATACGCTTTTGAAATGATAAATGGCGAGTTAGAAAATTTCATTTCGCAAATGTTTATCACGCCGTCTTTGCGGTCTATCAGCAAATCTATTTGGCAACCATCGTAATTATCCGTTTTGTCTGTTGCCCATGCTGACACGCCGGATTGGACGCCGGAGATACCAAGTGTGCGTTTTATTTCGCTAACATGCTGTAAAACAAGCGATTCGAAGGCATATCCTGCCCACGTATTCCGCAACGGAGTATTGAGGCTGTTTGTCCAAAAATTCTCATCTTTGCTATTATAATTCTCCAAAAAGTTGAAATAAAATAGGGTATAGGCATCAAGCAACTGATAGAGGCGGTCTCGCTTTTTTTTGTGCAAAGCATTGTAAGAACGGATAAAACCACAACTTTCAAGGTTAATCAGAATTTCGGTCAGTTCTCTGCCACTTTTTTTGGTAATCTCGCTAATTTCGCCACGTGTTAAACCTTTGTTTTTGAGGCTCAAAGCAGAAACTGTTGCCACATAATTTTCCGATTTTCTAAACAGTGAGGCATATAGGTTTGAAAATTCGTTCTTCAATTTAGCGTTCTGCTTAAAGCACAGATTATCAATATTTTGCGACAAACTTAATCCTTTTTCAAACAAACTAAGATAATATGGAATTCCCCCAAAAATCATATATGCTTCGGCAATTTCCTGCCTGCCAAGCATGATTTTATGCGACAAAAAATATTGTTCTGTTTCGCTTATATTGAAAGGTTGCAAGAAAAGCGTGGCAGTCAATCGATTATGTAAACCGCCATGATTGTTGATAATTTTGTTCGTAATCCACGAAGTCGCTGAACCGCAAATTATCAGCATAATATCATCTCTTCCACAAGCCCACCCGTTCCAAAAATGTTCCAATGCTGTTAAAAAGCCTGCTCTCGGAGTGTCTAACCACGAAATTTCATCAATAAAGACCACCTTTCGCTTTGTGCGAGACTTTTTCAACTGTGCAATAAGTTGCTCGAAGGCGTACAACCAGTTTTTTGCGACCGGCAATTGCTTGTTAAAACAGCGGTTGAGCGTCAAATTAAAGTTGGCAAGTTGCGTTTTAGTGTCTGTGTTTGCCAATCCTGCTAAGTCAAATATCAGCCTGTTGCCAAATAACTGTCTGATTAAAAACGTTTTACCAACACGGCGCCTCCCACATACCGCTATAAATTCTGCATTTTCCGAATTATAAAGGTCAGTCAATTTTTGCGTTTCGCTTTGTCTTCCAATAATTTTCTTGTCCATACATCTCTTTTATAATTGACCATAAGTATATAAAAAATAGCACTTATGGTCAGATATAACTATTTTTTTACGCATAGACAACGTAATTTTTGCATTTTTATTGTTTTTACAAAATCATTTTTTTGCATCCTTTGGGGAAAAGTTTTTTTAATTGAAAATTATATAACAAATTGATACTCAAACAGTTACAATCTTCATTCCGATTTGCTTCCTTTCTACTGATTTTACGATGCTGATACTCAATTGATAAAGCAAAAAAACAGGAACACTTACTAAAAGGAGTGTAAAAATATCAGTTGTAGGAGTAATGATGGCGGAAAGGATCAAAATCAATACCAAAGCATGTTTGCGATATTTTTTGAGTAGAGAGACTTTTAAAACCCCAATTTTTGCCAAAATCCAAGCCAAAACAGGCAATTCAAACAATATGCCTAACAACAACGTAATCAATAAAAAAGTATCAATATACGAATTGATGGTAAACATATTTTCCACTGTTTCACTGATTTGATAATTGGCAAGGAAGCGAAACGAAAACGGAAAAACAACAAAATAACTCAATAATGCCCCCAAAAAAAAGAACAAAAATGACATAAAAATCAAATATGTCGTATATTTTTTCTCTTTTGTATAAAGTGCGGGCGAAATAAAGCCGTAAAGTTGGTACACAATATAAGGCGCTGTCAGCAAAAGTGCCGTATAAAGCGTAACTTTTATGTGTATCAAAAATTGTGAAGTAAGTTGCGTACTTACCAAATGAAAAGCCGAATTGTCCGAAAATGCAAAATGAAAAGAAAAATATTCCCCCAATTGCCTGAGCAGCCTAAATGTAACAAAATCAGCACTTTGAGGTGCAAAAATTACGGCAAAAATAGGTGTTTTGAAAAAAAATGCAACTATCGTAATCGCAAATACAACAACGATAATGCGAAAAAGCATCTTTCGCAATACCTCTACATGCCCCCAAAAAGTCAGCAGATTACTGCTCATTATTGTTGGGCGTAGTATCCTTTTTTTGTTCGGCATTTTCGCTGGCATCCGTGCCGTTCATGCCGTCTTTAAAACTTTTAACGCCCTTGCCTAATCCACGCATCATTTCAGGGATTTTTTTACCACCAAAAAGCAACAAAATGATTAACGCAATCACTATCAACTCCGGCACACCCAAACTACCTAAAAACAACAAAATATTCATGATAATACCATTTTCTGTTTAATAAATAAAAAACAATAACGATTTTTTGCTGAAATTATTGTATTTTCCACATTTCTTGGAACAATTTTTGTTTATCAACCGCTACTACACCAATTTCTTCGCACACCAAACCGCCTGCCAAATTCGCCATTGCCACCGTTTTTTCTATTGGCAAACCGATTGATAAGCCCAATGCTGCAACGCTAATAACAGTATCTCCTGCGCCGGAAACATCCGCAATATTTCGCAAATGTGCCGCAATGTGAATTTGCTCAATACCTGTGTTTTTCTTTTGATAAACAATCATTCCATCCGCCGAAAGTGTCAGCAAAATCATCTGATGCCCTTTCTCCTCCATAAAACGCTCAATGGCAGTCAAAAACGGCTCACTTTTATAATCCATATCGGACAATCCCAAACCTTGAGTGAGTTCTTTTAAATTGGGTTTAAAGATTGTAATATCTTGATAATGAGTGAAATTATTTTTTTTAGGGTCGGTCAAAACAGGAATTTTTTTGTCCTTGCAAAGCGTAACAATAGAATGTATAATCTGCTTTGTAATCACTCCCTTATCATAATCCTCAAAAATAACTGCATCAATTTGTTGTGTATCAATGATTTGTGTAAATTTTGAAAGCAAATTATCAACGTCTTTTGGGGATAAATTGTCATCCATTTCATCATCTATGCGTAAAAGTTGCATTTTGTTACCAATAATGCGGTATTTTGTGGTGCAAATACGTTCTTCGCTTTTAAGAATACCGTCCAAAGTAAGCCCTTTGGCATTCATTTGTTGCTCAAAAATGGCACTTTTGGCATCTTTCCCAATAACGCTCAGCAAAATCGGCGTAGCACCTAACGACTTTATATTGAGTGCCACATTGGAAGCACCGCCTAAACAAACATAACGATTGCGAAGGTTGACAATCGGCACCGGCGCCTCAGGTGAGATCCGACTCACGTCCCCGATAATGTAATCATCCAACATCACATCGCCGATGATGAGAATGTTTTTTTGTTCAAATTCTTTAAAAATAGCACTAATTTGCTCTTGAGATATATTTTTTTCTATATTTTTGTTTGAGTTTGACATTTGCAACATGTTGATTCAGAGATTTTTATGGGTAATTGATTATTTTGCCATTCCAAAATGCCACCTTTGAGGATAAGTATATTCACAAGTCCCTCATTAACAAGCATTTTGTATGCTTTGAAACTTTGTATTCCCAAAAGACAACAGATGAACAATAGACGCTCTTTGGGCAAATTTTCTATTTGAGACTGCAGTTTATCAAATGGAATACAAATTTGTTCAGGGCAGTCAATTTTGCGGTCATTTATTTCTTCTTTGCTCCTAATGTCCAACAAAATGCCTTCCCCTTGCTGTAAAAGTTCCCACGCTTTGGCAGGCTGTATGTATATTTTATGATTATTTTGCATTATTTTTTTAATAAATTAAAACAACTTTTTTACAAAGATACACATTTTTTTTAGTGGAGAGTTGAAAGCCCGAAATTGAAAGTTATTTTTTCACCTTTCCCTTTGTCCCCCTTCAGGTATGTCATTGCCACTACACCATCCCTTCAATTCAAAAAGAAACTCCTTTTTATCACGGTTTTATCCGTAACAAAAAGGAGCAAATTATATTATAGTATAGTCTTATTTTGCGTAACTTACGGCTCGTGTTTCACGAACAACAGTTATTTTGATTTGTCCGGGGTATGTCATTTCATTTTGAATTTTTTTAGACAAGTCCAATGATAATTGATTGGTTTGTGCATCGTCTAATTTTTCTGCTCCTACAATGACACGCAATTCCCTACCTGCTTGAATAGCATACGTTTTAACCACGCCCGGATACGAGAGTGCCAATTCTTCCAAATCTTTGAGTCGCTTTGCGTATGCTTCAACAACTTCACGTCTTGCGCCCGGTCTTGCTCCTGAAATAGCATCGCACGCCTGAACAATTGGAGAGATAAGCGTCAGCATTTCCGTTTCGTCGTGGTGAGAAGCAATGGCATTTACAATTTCAGGTTTTTCTTTGTACTTTTCTGCAATTTGACCGCCCAATTCTGCATGTGGCAAATCAGGCTCATTATCAGGTACTTTGCCGATGTCATGCAACAGCCCTGCACGTTTGGCTAATTTAGCATTTAATCCCAATTCTGCCGACATAGTGGCACACAATAGGGCTACTTCTTTGGAATGTTGCAACAAATTTTGACCATAAGAAGACCTGTATTTCATTTTGCCTACTAAACGTACCAATTCGTGGTGCATGCCATGTATGCCCAAATCAATGGTTGTCCGTTTGCCGGTTTCGATAATATCTTGTTCAATTTGTCGCTTAATTTTTGCAACTACCTCTTCGATACGTCCGGGGTGAATGCGTCCATCGTTGACCAATTTTGCCAATGCAAGTCGCGCCACCTCCCTACGAACAGGGTCAAAACTTGACAAAGTTATCGCATCCGGCGAGTCGTCAATAATAATATCAACACCTGTCATGGACTCCAAAGTACGAATATTTCTGCCCTCACGTCCAATAATTCTTCCTTTAATCTCCTCATTATCAAGATTAAAAACTGACACTGAATTTTCATGCGTATGCTCAACGGCAGTCCTTTGAATGGTTTTGATAACAATCTTTTTTGCCTCTAAATGAGCGGCTTGTTTTGCCTCTTCTACAATATCTTTTATCAACACAGAAGCATCACTTCGGGCGTCATCCCGCAACGTTTCTATCAACTCTTTTTTTGCCTCTTCTACCGACAAACCGGCGATAGATTCCAATTGCTCTTGTTGCTGTTTTTGTGCTTTATTTAACTCTGCCTGTCGCTTTTTGACAGCGTCCAATTGCAGACTTAATGCTTGTTGTAATTGATTGACTTCGTTTTGTTTACGCTGTAATGCCTCTTGTTTTTGAGAATGAGATTGCTCTTTTTGTTTGAGCCTGTTTTCGGCAATAGATAACTGTTTGCTTTTATCAGCCATCTGTTTTTCATGCTCGCTTTTGAGTTGCAAAAATTTCTCTTTTGCCTGCAAAATACGCTCTTTTTTTATCAATTCAGCCTCTTCTGTTGCTTCTTTGATAATGCGACTGACTTTATTTTTAGAACGAACATGCGCTATAAACCATGTAACGCCTACTCCTATGATAATCCCTGCTATAATTGCAATTACTGTTATTATATTTGTCATCTTTTATTTTACTATATTTAACTACTGTTTATTTAACTACTATCCTATTTTTTTTTTTACTATATACTTCTATTTCCCATAAATTAAAGAACGTTCAAAAAAAAGAAATCCCGCTTGCGTCAAGTGGCTTTTAAACTCCATTCTATAGGATTGCAGCCTCCGAAACCGGTCAAGTTACCGCAGATTGCTCTGCACTTTAACGCCTCCGAGTCGACCGCACAAGTTTGTTACTGTTGAGTTTAACAAACGATATTGACGCCCTGCGGGATATTCCTCTATTTCATTTGCATATACAAAATTATTGTTCCTTATCTTCTAAAATTTCGTTCACAATTTGTTGAACTTTGCCTAATTTATACTTTAATTCTGTATCTACAAATTCTTGTTTTTCAATAAAATAAACCTCATTAACCGCAGAATTGAAAGCCGCATACCTCAATTGTTCAAGCATATCGGTAATGTGATTGTCTTCGGCTAATCTCTGTATATAGCCTTGTAATCGCGCCTCTGCTTTGCGATACAAATCTTCTTCCGATGCTTTAATCGTTACTTTTATGGGCTGCCCAGCCACATGAAAAACTACTAACTTCTTGCCTTCTGCCATTGCTTTATTCTTCTAATAATGTTATGCACTTATCTATTTGCTGCACTAATGCGTTTATTTTGCGTTTCACATCTGCTTTAGAATTGGAGGCATCTACCGCCAAGCCCAACTTAAATTTCACTAATTCAGTGGCTTGCGATTTTACCTTCGTTTCCAAAGCAGAGATTCTATCCCGCATTTCTTTGTTTCTGCTTCTAAATTTAGCATTTTCCGCTTTCAATGCGTGGTATTTCTCTGCCATTTGGAGTATTTTACTTTCCAGTTCAAGACTTAATATCTTTAATTCCTGCATTTTATAACTTCTTTAGCGTTCAAAAATACCTTTTTACAAAGATACACTTTTTCTTCAATAAAAAATTAAAAATTAAAAAAAAAAAATTAAAAATTGAGAATTGAGAATTAAGAATTGAGAATTATTTTTTTTGCATTTTGGGATAAAAACGTTCTAAAAAATGTTTTTTCCCGTCGAAACCACGATTTTTTAATAAGATTTAAATATCTACACTTTACACTCTAAAAATCTACACTCTACACTCTAAAATAAAAAGAGGGAACAACGCTGCTCCCCCTTCTAAACAAATCAAGTTTTTTTCTATTTTACGCTCATTTTTCTTACCAACTTCTGACCTTCAAATTCCATAGAATAGAAGTAGATGCCGGAAGAAAGACCATTGAGGTCAAAAATGATGTTGTTTGTGCCGACTATTGCATCAACGCTTTGAGTATAAATCACTTGTCCTGCTGTGGTGTAAATGTTGAATGTCGCTTTGCCGTCATGAGGGAGTGAGTATTCAACTTTTGTGGTGTTGCCAGCAGGATTGGGGATGTTTTGAGAAAGGGTAATGCTTTCTTTACTTGTTGGCAAAACTGCATTTGGAGGCACTACCGTATCTACTGCTGTGCGTGTGATAGAGAGTGTGTCATTGAGCGGGGTGCGGTCTTGCGTTTCCAAATACACTTTGACATAATATGTGTCCGTATCAGGCACAATGTAGGCACGTGAGCAAGTGTATGTATATTCTTCCCCTTGTATTATTTGCGACACATTATCTGTCTGCGTAAAGGCAACAGTAGCCCCATAACCGACTTCTACATGCACTTTTACGTTGTTGAAATCATTGTCGGGGTCATTGTTTTGCAATTTAGCCCAAACAGTTATCGGGCGTCCGGTGGAGTCATCATCACTGCCTGACGGATTTTCAATGGATATAAGTGCAATATCGTGTAAATCAACACATTCTGCAATGCCATGACTGTGAGCAATTTGTGCATCGCAAGATAAATATACAAACGAACTTACATTGAAATAGGCACTGTAAGGAGCGGTGTAAGTTGCACTAAATGTGTGAATTACAGAATCTCCTGCAACTAAACCCGCACTCAATGTATCCACTGCGGTGGCTATGGTATCCGAACCATCTACAACGTACATAATTGCCACAATATCACCAAAATCCACATTTCCTGTATTGCGAATAAGAATATCTTGTGTCTGTATGGTGTTGGGGAATACGCAAGTTGTTGGTTGTGAGGGAGTTGTCAAATTGAGCAAATTGGACTGTAATTCAGGCAATAAAGCAAAGGAAGTCGAAATACTGTCATTGTTTGCCTCATCATCAATTGATGTTGCCATAAATGCCTCAATATTGTAAGTCCCTGCAACAAAATTATGACCGCTAAATACCTCAATTGTATCAGAAGCATAGCCCGCTAATGAGCCGATAAGAGGTATATTGAAAGCCTGTGTCCATGTGCCACTTACATTGACCTGCAATGAAGTCGGATATTTGCTGTAATCTATTGCCTGTGCTGTTTGATTGGTCAGCACTATGCTCAAATTTTTATTATCCATATCACAAACGCTCATTGTGTCAAGCAACATGGCAGTAATTGCCACATCTTGACTGGCTACAATTCGCACTCTATCAATGTATTGAGCAAC
>JAISTU010000156.1 GCA_031272415.1 Bacteroidales bacterium
TTTTTATGCCCGTTCTCTTCGATAATATCCGCCAATGTACTTCGCATCATATCTACACCCTCATCTGTCGTTATAGAACTTATATCCAAACGAATAACCGGTGATGGCTGAAATTCTGCTCTATTTAACCATTCTTCGGCATATAAACCCTTAAAAAGTTCTTTCCTGCCTTGGAACAAAGCCTCAAAAGTAGAAATGGTTAGCGACTTACCAAATCTACGCGGACGTGTAAAAAAATACAATTTCCCCCTATCAATCATATCTACCAAATACTTCGTCTTATCGACGTAGATATAATTGTCTTCTATCAATTCTGCAAATGTTTGCAACCCAAGCGGTAACCTTTTTATTCCTGTATTCATAATCCAAAAAATATCTATTTATACAAATTTTTATTGCTGTTTAAACTTTACTATGTTACAAAAATACACTTTTTTATCAATTAAAAATTAAAAAATACAAAAAGAGAACACATTGACAAATTTAGTTTTATAAATGTTATTTTTGCATTACTTGCCTCATTTCCAGCCTATTCTTCTATCCGAATTTCTTCTACTTTAAAATTTGTATTTATAGGGAAACCGATTTCAATATTTGTTATTTGCCCTGTTTTGTCTTTACCAAATATTTTACTTGCCACAAAAAAGCACCGCAAATTAACGGTATCTATTTGCGGAGAGGAGAGCAAATCATTACAAAAATTGATTTGTTGTGCCAAAATTTCGGCTTTATGCTCCAATTTTTCCTTCAAAACGGTATCTGTTCCATATAAATTGGTATCCTCATACACCATATCTAACTGATTGATTAAGATTTGTTTATGCAAAAATTGAAAATCTAATTCCGTCAAACTGTCAATATGATAAATTTGAATGCTATCTACTTGAAAATCATCTGATTGCATATAATCCGCAATAACAGATTGCAATCGTTCTCTCAATTGTTTATCTGCACTTTTACAGGCAAAAAATGCAATTGAAATGACAATTATTAGAAAAAATATCTTCTTTTTTACAAAATTTTTGTACATTTTTCTTTTACATATTTTTCAGTGATATTGAGTGTATTATCTTTGACTTTGGGGTCATACATAACATCTGTAACCACTTTTTCGATAATAGAACGCAAACCTCTTGCCCCCACTTTGAGTTCCATCGCTTTGGAGACAATAAAATCAACCGCTTTATTATCAAAAGTTAGTTTAATGCCATCTAATTCAAACAGTTTTGTATATTGCTTAATCAACGCATTTTTTGGCAATATTAAAATATTTTTCAAAGCCTCTTTGTCTAAGGGTTCCAAATGTGTGATAATGGGGAAACGTCCACAAATTTCAGGAATAAGACCATAACTTTTTAAATCTTGAGCCGATAAATGGTGTAACAGATTGGTTTTGTTGATTTTAGAATCTTCCTTTTTAAACCCTATCACATTAGTGTTCAACCTTGATGCAATTTTCTTTTCAATACCGTCAAAAGCACCGCCTGCAATGAAAAGAATGCTTTGTGTATTGATTTGGATAAACTTTTGTTCAGGGTGTTTTCGACCGCCTTCAGGTGGCACATTGACAATACAACCTTCCAATAATTTAAGCAATGCTTGTTGAACTCCTTCACCGGAAACATCTCGCGTAATAGACGGATTATCACTCGCTCTTGCAATTTTGTCTATCTCATCAATAAAAACAATGCCCCGCTCGGCTTTTTTGACATCATAATCGGCTGCCTGCAACAATCGGCTGAGTATGCTTTCAACATCTTCACCTACATAACCCGCCTGCGTAAAAACAGTCGCATCTGCAATACAAAACGGCACATCAATCATTTTGGCAATAGTAGATGCAAGCAACGTTTTCCCTGTACCTGTCTCGCCCACCAAAATAATATTGGATTTATCAATTTCTACATCATCTTCTTTGCGTCCGCTATAATATCTAATTCGCTTATAATGATTATAAACCGCAACCGAAAGCACTTTTTTTGCTTCTTCTTGTCCGATTACATATTGGTCAAGATAGGCTTTGATTTCTTTTGGTTTTTTATCAAATTTAAAAGTGGAAACAACATTTTTTTTGTTTTTATCAGAAGCAGTACTGTTAAATACTTGTTCAAAAATTTCCGTAGCACTTCTTGCACAAAATTCACAAATAGAGCCAATTGGACCATCTATCAATAAAGTTTCTTTACCACTTTGTCCGCAGACAGCACATGATTTTGGTTTTGCCATATTTTTTTAACTTTTGACCAAAATTTCGTCTATCATACCGTATGCCTTTGCTTCTTCCGCTATCATCCAATAATCACGGTCTGCATCAGCCCAAATTTTATCATAAGGCTGTTGGGTATGCTTTGAAATGATTTCGTAAAGTTCTTTTTTACATTTTTGAATTTCACGTGCTTCAATTTCAATATCAGAAGCCTGCCCGCTGGCGCCGCCCATAGGCTGATGTATCAACACGCGGGCATGTGGCAAAGCAGAGCGTTTGGTTTGCGCCCCCGCACACAACAAAACCGCCGCCATTGACGCCGCAACACCGGTACAAATAGTCGCCACATCTGCCCCTATGTACTGCATGGTGTCATAAATACCCAAACCTGCATACACCGAACCGCCGGGTGAATTGATATAAATTTGTATAGTCTTTTGAGAATCAACAGATTCCAAAAATAACAACTGTGCCTGCACGATATTGGCAACATCATCATAAATAGGTACTCCCAAAAAGATAATCCTGTCCATCATCAAACGTGAAAACACGTCCATTGAGACCGCATTTAACTGGCGCTCCTCTATAATATTGGGCGTAATGTATTCATTGGACAAAGAATTATACCTGTGTAAGGTTAAACTACTGATACCCAAATGCTTATTAGCATATTTTCTAAATTCGTCTTGCATATATTTTATTTTTTTCCTGTTTTTGCGTTATATTTTATTATTTTTCACTAACTTCCTGATTTTGAGCATCTTCCAATTCTTCCGGTTTTACAGTTCTTAATGTAACAAACTCTGCAAAAGATACTTCTTTTTCAGGGGGAGACAATTTCTCCTTTAAAGTATGTACGACATGTTGTCCTTTAAAGTCATAGAATAATTGACTTACCGTTTTGTCATCCTTACAGTGAAGTTGTATGACCTTATGCAACTCTTTAAGATTCTCATCAGTAAGTTGGTCTACACGGCAATTGAAATAAAGTTTGCAATAATATTCGTTCACAAACTGATAGAAAGATTCGTCATCCATTTTTACATTCAGAGCCTTTACTAATTGTCTATCAAGTAGTTGATAGCGAAGACCTTCTGCTAATGACGGATATTTTTCTTCAATATTTTCTTCCGTAACATCCTTATATTCATCATTTTTCACAAAATAATGTTTCAAATAAGTGTCAGGCAAAGGCAGTTCTACATGCTTAAAAAGGCATTTCAAAATATCGTCATGATAAAACTTATCTATCTCATTTTGAGTTTCTTCTGAAATTAAGTCCGCTATGACCTGCCTCAATTCCTGTTCATTATGAATTGTAGTATTGTCCGTCGAAACTTGCTTAAAAAATTCTTCATCAAGGGCGGCTAATTCAATATGATGTATGGCTTCAATTTTGACATGTACAATTTTGGGGACTTTTTCCAAATCTTCATTAGGTACCTTAAAAAATGTAGCACGTGCATAATCACTTTTAAATGTGAGTGTTAGGTCTAAATCGAACTCATCTTTCAAATTTTTCCCCAAAACTTCTGATAGCCCTTGCTCATTTAAGTAAGATGTGGGCAAAGTAGTCTTAAATTCTCCACCTCCCATGTCAGGTGTAACTGTTACCAAAATCATATCATTATCCGTAACCGTTTCTGCGGAGACATACTTTCCATACCGCCGCCGATTGTAGTCGATTTTATCCTCAATATCCGCATCAGAAGGCTTGATTTTGTAATAAATAACGCCTTTTAGCAAGTCAAAATCTACTTGAATATCAGGCGAAAAACCCGCCTCAAAAGAAAAGTCAAATACTCTATCCCGTGAGATACTATCCCTTGCGTAAGCGTCAATCATATCACTATCAACAGGTAGTATTTCAAAAAGTAATGAATTTTCATTGTTTTTGAAATATTTTTTTACCTCTTCTTCTACCATTTTCATTACGACATCACCAATGGTTTCGGCTCCATATTTTTTTTCTATCAACCCCATTGGTGTAAATCCTTTTCTAAATCCGGGTATTTCTGCTTTATTTTTTAGGCTTTTTAATACCTTATCCACTTCAGGCAAATAATCTTCCGGCACTATTTGAATCTTTAATAACTCGTGTAAATCTCCTATTTTTTCTATTTTAATATCCATTGATATTTTTTTTGTTTATAACACTAAAATACAAAGATACACTTTTTTTCCAATTAAAAATTAAAAATTAAGAATTGGGAAGGAAAAACGAAAAATGTAGAGAACTATTGAATGGTCAAAAAGTTTGTTTATCCCTTTTTAGGGCAGTTATTTATTAAACCTTGCAAAATATTCGTCAATTTCCGGTCTTAATTCCATTCCTGCCTGCTCAAAACAATCAAGCAAGTCATTATATGCGCCTTCTCCGCCGAGAAAATCCCAGAACTTTTCTGCAACCATCAATTCTTGTTCCAAATCCAACATTCCCGCCAATGTCCAAAATTGGTAGGGTTGCGGCTCGTATGGATTATACGGAATGGCGATAAGAGTATGAATTTTAGCATTTTTGTCTGTTGTTAATGCAATTCCAGCCCAAACAGTTGCAGACATCATTCCTAACACAACATCAGTTAAAATAACACTTTGTTCGTTATTCAGCGTATAAAAATTTCATTATTGTGATAATCCAAAAACTCTTTTGACGGTAAAAACCTGTCAGGCAGAATGATAGATTGTTGATTATAATTTATAAAGAAGTCGCTAATTATTTTCTCGTCGATAAAATCGTTAAAATAATTTGATACTAACACTTTATAATCAGTTGTTATTGTAATAAATCCTTTATCAAATGCTTTGTCGTGAATAGAATTAAGACATAAGCCATTCTGGGGATTTAATCGGTTTTCTTTGTCTTTTGCCCAAGGTTTAATGTGGCTCGCAACTAAAAAATCTGGTATGGCTAATCCCGTTATGCAACATTTCTGGTTGTATGAAGAAAGAATTATACTGCGGAAAAATGATTGATTTACACGCGCTTTAATAACTGCCTCTCGCTCTTTTCCTTCGGGAATATCATCTAAAACGATATCAGCAACTTCTTCGACCTTTTTATTTTGATATTTTGCTATCAGTAACTCACTTTCGTAAGCCAATTTTTCCCAATTACCATTAAATTCGTCCCATACTTCTTCTTCCAGTTTGCTGCCATTCGTTAAGCCAACAATGCCTTGCTTCTTCAATTCGGGGTCTAATCGTCCAAAATTGCCAACTTTCATATTAAGCGCAGACGGCGAGCGACCAATAATATTTGCATATTTTATTATGGTCGGATTTGTCTTACTACTGCTTTTGAACGGTATTTTGCAATACACATTAAAAGCAATGATAGTTTCTTCTTTTGTCCAATTATTATTCATATCTTATAACCCTTATTTATTAAAGTTCCCTTAGTAGCATAATTGTTGGCATCTATCCCTTCCCTTATTCCCTTATTTTCCAACAGTGTATGCTGATAAAATTTCAAAAAATCGTCATATTCTTGTGCAAACGTTGTCTTTTTATGGTGTTCGGGCTGATTTAAAATGTATTTGCAAACCTTGTCTATATCCCCTTTGGAAACTGAAAATGCAGAACACGACTGTTGCCAAACAAAATGTCCCATCACCAATTTTTCGTTGTTGATAAAAATTTCGGAAGCATTTGCAACCAAATCTGCTACTACTTTTTCGCTCATTTCAGGATTGCGCGAAACCAAAAAATGAACGTGTTCAGGATT
>JAISTU010000163.1 GCA_031272415.1 Bacteroidales bacterium
GCAGAAACATCTGTAACTATCTGTAAATCATGTTTTTTCGCAATTTTAGTAAGCATCAGAAAGATAGATTTCTCCATCATATTCACCCCCTTTGTTGTTGCTATTTTGCTCATATCCAATCTAATAACAGGTGATGGCTCAAAATCTGCTCTATTTAGCCATTCTTCAGCATACAAACCCTTAAAAAGTTCTTTTCTACCTTGAAACAAAGCCTCAAAAGTAGAAACGGTCAATGTTTTGCCAAATCTGCGAGGACGAGTAAAAAAATATAACTCTCCATTTTCTATCAAATCAATTAAATATTTGGTCTTATCTACATAAACCAAATTGTTATTGATTAACTTCTCAAATACCTGTATTCCAAGTGGTAACTTTTTTCTCCCTGTCTCCATAATCAAAAAAAATTATCTATTTATACAAATTTATATTGCTGTTCGTTTTTTACTAAATTGCAAAAATACACAATTTTTTGAATGGAGAAGTGAAAATGAAAAATGGAAAATTTTGTCCATTTTTAGAACTTTTTTATTCCAAAATGCAAAAAAAACACTCTCCACTCTCACAAATATGTTATAATTTCGGGGTCATTCCCAAATGATACATAATGAATGCCCACCTGTCGGCAGTTTCTTCTATAGATTTGGAGGTCGGTTTTCCTGCACCGTGTCCTGCGTCCGTGTCAATGCGGATAAGGAGCGGATTTTTGCCACTGTCGTTTGCCTGCAATGTTGAAATAAATTTAAATGAATGTGCAGGTACTACTCGGTCATCGTGATCGGCAGTGAAAACCAAAGTGGCAGGATAAGTTGCCCCTTTTTTGACATTGTGCAGGGGAGAATAATTTTTCAAATATGAATACATTTCTTTAGATTCTTCGCTTGTGCCATAATCGGAAGCCCATGCCCAGCCGATAGTGAATTTATGGTATCTTAACATGTCCAAAACGCCGACCTGTGGCAAACAAACTTTAAATAAATCAGGGCGTTGTGTCATGCAAGCACCTACCAATAAGCCCCCATTAGAGCCTCCTAAAATGGCTAATTTTTCCGAAGAAGTGTATTTTTCTTTGATTAAATATTCGGCTGCGGCAATAAAATCATTGAATACATTTTGTTTTTGCATTTTTGTACCTAACTCATGCCATTTATGTCCATATTCACCGCCACCTCGCAAATTGACAACTACATAAATGCCTCCATTGTTTAAAAAAGGCAAATTACTCACACTAAATGAAGGAGTTAGCGAAATATTAAAACCACCGTAGCCGTACAGCAAAAGCGGATTGTTGCCGTCCAATTGTATGCCTTTGCGAGCGGTGATAAACATTGGTATTTTTGTACCATCTAAACTCTTGAAAAACACTTGTTTAGTCTCATACAAATTGGGGTCAAATTGTATTTGAGGTGCATGAAATACCTCTGTTGTGTTTTTGTCGGTATTGTATTTATAAATAGTGGTCGGGAAGGCATAAGAAGAGAAGGCAAAAAAGGCAATATTGTCGTCTTTTTTAGCTGAAAAACTGCTCACTGTACCAATGGTTGGCAATTGTAATTCATTGATTTTCTTGCCGGTAGTATCGCATACTATCACTTTGCTTTTAACATCATGCAAATAAGAGAGAAATATTTTTCCGCCCGCCAAACTGACACTATTTAGCACATCATCGGTTTGTGGAATTAAAATTTGCCAATTATTTTCCTGTGGTTTTGTCGGATCGACAGATAAAACCTGATAATTTGGCGCATTATAATTGGTCATCACCAATATTTTTCCACCCACAATATCAATGGGATAAAAATCATACCCCATTTTTGCATAAATAGCCTCAAAATTTGCCGATTTATCTTTTACCGATTTTATAAATAATTGATTACCAAATTCTTCGCCTCCACTGACGGTCAAATAAATGTAATTTCCTGCCTCATCTGTATCAAAATTGAAACTGAGTAAGGGATTTTCGGGGTCTTCATACATCAATTTGTCTTCTGTTTCGGACGTTCCAAGTCGGTGAAAATACACCTTATGGTACTCATTTTTAGCCGAATATTCCATTCCTTTTTCGGGGCGGTCATAAGTGCTGTAAAAAAATCCTTCATTACCAAGCCATGCAGCAGTCGAAAATTTGCACCAATGAATATGGTCGCTCATTTTTTTACGTGTCTGAATATCAATGACAAATATTTCGTTCCAATCCGAGCCACTTTTTGCCGTCTGATATGCCATGTAATTTCCGTCTTTGGAAAACGACAAGCCGGTCAGCGCTACCGTACCATCGGTAGATAATTTGTTGGGGTCTAACAAAACCTCCGCCTTGCCCGCCAAACCTTGCTGTATATACAAAACAGACTGATTTTGCAAGCCGTCATTTTTGAAGAAAAAATAATGCTTTCCTTTTTTAAACGGTGTTCCATATTTGGGATAATCCCACACTTTTGTGAGATATTTTTTGAGTTCATTTCTGAACGGAATTTGTTCCAAATAAGAAAAAGTTAGTTTATTTTGTTCTTTTACCCATTCTTTTGTGTCGGTGGCGGTATCATTTTCGAGCCATCGGTAAGGGTCTGCAACCGTGTCGCCAAAATATACATCTTTTTGGTGAGACATTTTGGTTGTCGGATATTTCCATTTCATTGATTGTCCGTTTGTTACGCTCATAATCACTATAAATCCTGCTACAATAAATACCTTTTTCATCTGATTGATTTTTGCTTTTTTGTATATAAATTACAAAAATACACAATTTTTTGAATTAAAAATTAAAACCTTTTTTTCAGAGTGTAGAGTGAAGAGTGTAGATTTACGATTTTAGACTTACGATTTTAGATTTTTCTATTTTTTTGCACTTTTGTATTTTTGGATAAATTTGTTCTAAAATTGCACAATTCTCAATTCTCAATTCTCAATTATTCTACTTTTTTACATCTCACAATTTGCCTTTGAGTGTCATCAATCACCATTGCTAAACAAATGGCATCAGGATAGGGTTTACTGTATTCTTTTTCACGGATTTGAGTTTCTGCTTCGGTGAGTTTTGCTTCTATATTGTCGGTTTTGAATGCCACTTTAAATTCAATAATAAAAGTTGAACCGCGATACGAAATTACCAAGTCCGGTCGCCCTTTGAAAGTGTG
>JAISTU010000170.1 GCA_031272415.1 Bacteroidales bacterium
CTCCATGCTGATAAGCAGTATCAATATTTTGCAATTGATTTGGGGGCGAATTTCTCCCCAAAATGCAAAAAAAATCTACACTCTACACTCTGAAAAAATTATAAAATACTGATAATCAAGCAGTTAAACTTTTCTCAAAATGGCAAGACCGTAGAAGTCGGGAATTATCTTTATCTTTTTTGTTTTTATCTTTTTTGTTCAAAAATACCATAAATTGCAGAGCCACTGCCGGATAATGAAGCATATATGGCACCTTTGCGGTATAAATCGGCTTTTATTGCTGTCAATTGCGGATATAAGGGGAATAGTGTTTTTTCAAAATCATTGACAATCAAGTCTTTCCACTCTGAAAGGGGGGCTTTCAATCGCTCTTGTAAACTTGGTTGTGGAGGTGCAGAAATTATACAATTTTTGTATGCCGCTGATGTGCTGATAGTGATGGGAGGCGTGATAATATGTATATATTTGCCATTAAGTTGTTCAATATCAATCGAATGCAACTCATCTCCTTTGCCTTTGCCCAATGCGGGGCGATTTTCAATAAAAAAAGCACAATCTGACCCCAATTGAGTGGCAAAATGTTTTAATTGATTGATATTCAAGTTAATAGAAAACAATTTATTGAGCAGCAACAAACAGCAAGCCGCATCAGAAGAGCCACCGCCCAGCCCCGCCATTGAGGGTATGTTTTTGTGCAAAAAAATATTCACAGGGGGCAATTGATACTGTTGAGAGAGCAATTGATAGGCTTTTTCTACCAAATTTTCGCCCTTTGCTAATGGCTGCATATTCCCCGATTGTTGAAAATAACAGCCCGCTTTTCGTTGTTTGGCAGGTACAATTTCCAAAACATCAGAAAAATTTTTGACAGGATAAAAAACCGTTTCAATTTCATGAAAACCATCATTGCGTTTTCCGCTGATATACAGTCCGATATTGATTTTTGCAGTGGGAAATATTACCATGATTTTGATACTTTAAGGGTTAAAATTTACTGTTATTATCAATCTTCTACATAAATTCTTTTTACTCTTTGGGAAATTCCTGTAAGTAATTCATATTCAATCATTTGCGAAGATTTTGCTAAGGCGGGTAAAGGATGTTCTGTTCCGAAAATAAGTACCGTATCTCCTTCTTTTGCAGACAGTTGCGTAAGGTCTATCATGCACATATCCATACATACATTGCCGATGACGGGGGCTAATTGTTGATTGACCAAAACATGGGCAATATTGCTTGCAGAACGAGGAAAACCATCCGCATAACCAATCGGAATGATACCCAAAACGGTGTCCCTCTGGGCTGTCCAAGTGCGATTGTAGCCCACCGTTTGCCCTTTGGAAATGGTTTTGATTTGAGAAATAATAGTTTTCAAAGTGGCTACATTGCTGATTTTGTGGCTGTCCGCAAAAGAATTGATGCCATACAAACCTATTCCCATTCTCACCATATCAAAATGGTAGTTCGGGAAGCGACAAATGCCTACGGTGTTGCAAATATGGCGTAATGGCTTGTAATTCAATTCATTACAAATATAATCGTATGCTTTGTTTAATGCTGTAACTTGCAATGCCGAAAAATCATCACTTTGCGGATCATCAGCGGCAGCAAAATGTGAAAAAACACTCTCTACTACCAAACCCGAATGTTCTTTTATAATATGCAGCAAATCAGGTAGTTCGCCCTCCGAAAAACCCAAACGATGCATCCCTGTATCAATTTTTATATGAATGTGAACGCTGTTGATTTGCGGATAAATGTCCATTCGTTTAAGTAACTGATTAAGAACACGTTGGCTATAAATTTCAGGCTGTAAATTGTATCTCAAAATAGCATCAAAACTATTCTCTTCCGGATTCATGACCATAATGGGTACGGTGATATTTTTTTCTCGCAAAGCAATTCCCTCATCTGCATACGCAACGGCTAAATAATCAACACCATGATATTGCAACGCATTGGCTATATCAATATCTCCCGCACCGTATGCAAAGGCTTTTACCATCGCCATTGTTTTCACCGAAGGTGCGAGAAGAGAACGATAATAATTGAAATTACTGACCAAATGGGGCAAATGAATTTCCAACACCGTTTCATGCGTTTTCAACTCCAAAAAATCGGCAATTCTTTCCAAATGAAAAGGACGAGAGCCTTTGACCAAAACTATCTCATTTTCAAGCGTATGTGTTATAAAATTAACTAAAAAATCATCCGTAGTTTCAAAAAATTCTTTTTGCATCGAAAAAACCATAGACTGCCGACTGATAGCCTTTCCTATGCCGATAATTTTATGAACATTTTTGCTTTCCAATAAATAATTCACTTTTTCATACAATTCAGACTCCATTTGTCGGCTTTGCAAAATATCGGACAAAATGACCGTCTTTTTGGAAAATTGTTGCTGATTATTCATCAAATCAAGCGCAATTTGCAACGAATTGATGTCTGAATTGTAAGTGTCGTTGATAATCATGCAACGATTGATACCGTCTTTAAATTCCAATCGCATCGCAATCGGCGTTAAAAGCGATAATCTATTGTAAATCAATTCATTATCATATCCTAACAGCAACATGCAAGCCCAACAATGAATGGTGTTTTCTATCGCCGCATCATCTGAAAAAGGAATACTTACAGAAATAGTTTTTGCTTTATAAATCCCCTTTATAATTGTTTGATTTTGAGCCTTTTTCACCTCTTTAATCCATAAATTGGCATCTTTTTTACGAAAAGACCAACAAAAAAGGTGAATCTTTTTAGTCAATCCGCTACGCAATAAGGCTTCCGTGATAACACTTTGGTCAGAATTATAAATTAAAGTCTCAACATTGCAAAAAAGATTTAATTTTTCCCCCGCTTTTTGGCGAATATCAATAAAAGATTCGTCATGGGCAGCCCCAATATTGGTAAAAATGCCGATAGTAGGCTGAATAATTTCTGCCAAACTTCCCATTTCATTGGGTTGAGAAATGCCTGCCTCAAAAATTCCCAACTTGTCATCTTCGCTAATTTTCCAAATCGAAAGCGGCACGCCAATTTGAGAATTGAAACTGTTGGGGGAATAGGCTATCTTTTTGTCGGGACATAGCAACTGATAAAGCCATTCTTTGACAGTCGTTTTGCCATTGCTGCCGGCAATTCCGATAACAGGCAATTTGAATTTTTGCCGATGATATTTTGCCAAAGATTGCAACGCCGACAAGGTATCTTTCACTATTACAAAATTAGCCTTCGGATAATCCTTTATTTTTCCCTTAAAATCTTGACGGACAATGAAATTCACAATCCCTTTTTCATACACATCACCAATATATTTATGCCCATCATTTTTATGGGTTTTAATAGCAAAAAACAAAACATCATCTTTCCCTTGTGTTTTGCGACTATCGTATGCCAAATCAACAATAACATGACTGTTTTCATTCTGCACAATCAATTGACCGCCAACTATTTCCGAAATTTGAGATAATGTATACATTTTAGACAATTAAAACTTAAAAAAAATAATTTATCAACTTCATCTTTAACCATAAATCAATTTTTTATTTCTATCTATTGAGCGGCGAAGTATCGGATTTTTTATAGTCTTTTCTTCCACCAAATCAACAGGACGTTTAAACAATACCTCCAAAGCCTCCTTTAATGCAATGTAATTATTAAAATAATCATAAAGATTTACTTCTCCAAAACTTACAAGACAATCAATATCACTCTCTTGTGCAAAATTGTTCGTAAGAACAGAGCCAAACAAATACATATTTTCTACATTATGCTCTTTGCAAATTTTTGCAATCATCTCTTTGTCTATTGTTACTGCATACATATCTAATCATTCTTTGGTTTTGAATTTAAGGCATAATTTTGACGGTTTTTGAATATATCGCACGCTAAATATATTGCATTGCGAAACGAGTTTGGGGATGCTGAATTTTTCCCTGCAATGTCGTATGCTGTGCCGTGAGCAGGCGATGTACGCACATATTGCAAGCCTGCCGTATAATTAACCCCTTCTCCATTTGATAACAACTTAAAAGGCAACATAGACTGGTCGTGATACATGCCCAAAACAGCGTCAAAATGCAGATATTCACCACTGCCGAAAAGTCCGTCCGCTGCATACGGTCCAAAGGCATAAATTCCGTCATTAAAAGCCGTTTCTATGGCAGGAATGATGGCTTTTTGCTCTTCTTTCCCAAATTGACCACCCTCACCTGCATGCGGATTGAGTGCCAAAACAGCAATGCGAGGCTTTACAATGCAAAAATCCTTAATCAAAGACTCGTTCAAAATGCGCAATTTTCCCAAAACAGCATCTTTGGTAATCTTTTCCGGCACCTGCGAAAGTGGCAAATGGGTCGTAACTGTTCCAATTTTAAGTTTATCGGCAACCATTAACATCAAATAATTAGTGGTATTGCAAGCAGCGGCTAAATATTCCGTATGACCTGTAAAGTTCTCCATATCAATATTTTTCTTGTTGATAGGAGCGGTAACAAGTACATCAATTTTTTTGCTAATCCAATATTGAACGGCAGTAGTGAGCGATTTGAGTGACATTTTTCCTGCCAAAGGAGTAACTTCACCCAATTCAATTTTCAATTCTTCGTCCGTAATGTTGTACATATTAGGTTTTTTGCGGGATAATTGATTGATTTGCCGTGCTACATTAAAAGTAAAATCCGATAAACCTTTAATCGTTTTTCGGTGATAAGAAGCCGCTTTGGACGAGCCAAATACCACCGGCGTACATATCTCCATCATTTGCGGGTCTGATAATACTTTTGTAATTATCTCATAACCAATCCCATTTATATCTCCATGCGTAATACCTACTGTAATTTGTTTTTCCGTTTCTGACATGTTTTTTCTGTAATTTTTAAAATAACTGCTTACGATTTTACAAAAATACACAATTTTTTCAATTAAAAGTTAAAAAACCTTTTTTTTCAGAGTGGAGAGTGAAGAGTGGAGCGATTTTAGATTTACGATTTTAGATTTTTCTTTTTTTTGCATTTTTGCCCCCCTGTCTAAACTGTGATTTGGAATGATTTGAATGATTTGTGTGATTATCTATAATCACAATTTTAAAATCATGCTAATCACATCAATCATACGAAAATCAAAGTTCAGAAAAAAAACTCGAAAATTTTTTCTCCTTGACAATCAACAAATTATAAAATAATTGCAAATTTTTTTTCGCAAAATTAACTTTTGTATCGAAAAAAAAGTGTATCTTTGCAAAAGGCTTGACGATGTTGTCAAGGTAATTTTTTTTTCAAATGTATAGAAATATTGAAAAAATGACAAAAGTCGAAGACAATTTGGATGCATGTAAGTCAT
>JAISTU010000171.1 GCA_031272415.1 Bacteroidales bacterium
AAAAAGAAACCTCCATTGTCCTAAAAATGTGGCAAAAGTTGCAATCAGTTGAAGAAATTCATGCTTTGACGGATATTCCGATGGCTACAATTGAAGAAATTCTAAAACAAAATGGGATAGTAAGATAAAAATTGCGGAAATTTCCAGCAAAAATCCATTCTCCTTTGTTAAAAAAGGTTGAGAATTATCCGATTTTACAACAATTTTATCCCAAAATGCAAAAAAAGGAATGACAATTGATAATGAAATTTCCTTCACCGTTTTTTGCAATAATCGAAAAAAAATGCCGTTAAAAAAAGCATGAATTTACAAATTGAACACATAGCGATTATATGTTTATCATTTTACACATTACTTTTATTTGTGGTAATGTTTTTTACGGCACGGCGAGCCAATAATGAGACTTATTTTAGGGGCAATCGGCGGTCGCCGTGGATGGTTGTTGCCTATGGAATGATAGGGGCATCTTTGTCCGGTGTAACAATGCTTTCGGTGCCGGGCGATGTTTTTAAAACGCAATTTACCTATTTTGCCATTGTATTGGGCTACATTTTGGGCTATATTGTGATAGCAAAAGTGCTTTTACCGCTCTATTATCGCCTAAATTTGACATCAATCTACACCTATTTAGAAGAAAGATTTGGCAAATATTCCTACAAAACGGGGGCATTCTTTTTTATATTGTCTCGCATATTGGGGTCTGCATTGCGTATGTATCTGATAATCTTTGTATTACATGCATTTGTATTCAGTCATCTTAATATACCTATTTATGTGATTGCCATAGTTTTTATAGGAATTATTTTTTGTTATACATTTTTGGGTGGCATAAAAACGATTGTTTGGACTGATACTTTGCAAACAACTTTTATGTTGGCGGCATTGGTAATGATTATGGTTATGATTGGGCAAAATTTGAACATGCCGTTTAAAGATATTTTTGCAGAAATGAAACAAAGTGGCTATACCACCATTTTTAATATGGACTGGAAAAGTGGTACATTTTTTGTAAAACAAATTTTGTCGGGCATGTTTATCACTATCACAATGACGGGTTTAGACCAAGATATGATGCAAAAAAATCTCAGTTGTAAAACGCTCAAAGAATCGCAAAAAAATATGTTTTCATTTACAGGTATTTTAGTGATTGCCAATATGTTATTTCTCATAATGGGGGGGATGTTGTGCGTTTTTGCGGCTCATAAGGGAATTGATTTGGCAAATATGCCTAAAACGGACAACCTTTTACCTACCGTTGCCTTGCATTATCTTTCTCCTGTGGCAGGCATTACCTTTATTTTGGGGCTGATTGCGGCAGGCTATTCAAGTGCAGACGGCACACTCGCTTCGCTAACAACAGTAGTTTGTGTAGATTTCCTTTCTATCAATAAATCCAATGCCACTGAAAAACAAAAAATACGATTAAGATGGCTTATTCACGTGATTATTAGTGGTTTATTTTTAGCCATTATACTCTTTTTCTCACGCTTTCATAGCGATGCTTTGATACGAATTTTGTTTAAAATAGCAGGCTATACTTACGGACCTTTGCTTGGTCTTTATACTTTTGGCATGTTTACAAAGCGAAAAGTAAAATATGAAAAAATGGTACCTCTTATCGCCATTATATCTCCCTTAATTTGCTATATTTTAAACATGTATTCCAAAGACTTATTTTGGGGCTATGAATTTGGTTTTGAATTGCTGTTAGTCAATGGATTGCTAACATTTATCGGACTTTGGATAATCAGTAAAAGAGTGCAGAGAACAGAGTGTAGAGTGTAGAGTGTAGAGTGCAGAGTGCAGAGAATTGCTAAAAAAACTCCTTTGCTTTTTCTAAAAAGTTCTTCTACTTTTCTAAAAACTTCTTCTACTTTTTCTAAAAACTTCTTCTACTTTTTTTGAAAAACTTCTTTTACTTTTTAGAAAAGTTGCTTACGAATGGGTAATGTTTTTTTTCAACTTATCCCAAAATGTAATAAAAAGGGCTTTATAAAATCATGCTAATCATATAAATCTTATGAAAATCAGTGGTTCAGACAATACAAGTAAAGACGGTGCATGCACCGTCTCTACACTAACTTTCCACTCTCCACTCTCAATTAAAAAGAGGGTTGTGCATCGGTGGGGGATTGTACAATTTCTATTTTTTTACCGTCTACTAAACGGGCTTGTCCTACCACAATCAATTGGTCGCCAACATGAATGCTGTCGCAAACAAGTTCCACTCTTTCGTCAAAACGTTGTCCCAAAGACACCTCATAACGCTTTGCAACTCCATTATTATTGACAAACACATATCGATTGTTTGCCCCTTGCATTTTCAAAATGGACTGATAAGGCACCAAAACTGTTTCATCTTTACCCAGATTTAGTTTTGCTTTCACAAACATACCCGGTCTTAACTGCTCTTTACCGTTAGGGATTTTGAGTTTAACTTGAAAACTATGGCTTTGAGGGTCAATAGTCGGATAAACCGTTTCTACTGTTGCCGTAAAGGTTTGAGAGGGATAAATTTCAGAATAAATTTCTACTTTCATACCCGTTTTGACGGCAGGATAATAGGCTTCCGGCACATTAACAAATGCTTTCAAAGTTTGCAATTGTGTCAAAGTTAATATCGGCAATGCAGGTGAATACATTTCGCCATCTTCGTAATTTTTGGCGGCAATAATACCCGAAAAACCTGCCTTAACAAAAGTGTTTTCTTGCAAAAAAGCAATATTTTCTTTCAACACATCCAACTGACCTTTCAATTGGTCATACGCCTGCTTGGACGCACTACCTGTTTTGGAAAGTGCATCAATCCTATCAAACTCAACTTGCACATTTTGCAGTTGAATTTTGGCACTGTTGAGTTGGTTTTGGTCCATTCTAATCAAAAGTTGTCCTTTGCTCACACGCGTACCTACATCGGTAAAAATATGCTCAATTTTTCCGCTCAATGAAGGTGAAATTTTCATCTCTTCATAGCCTTGCAATGTGGCAGAAAATTCCAATTCACGTGTAATTTCTTCTTTTGCAAGCGTCTGAACTTCAACTTTTTCTGTTTTGTCTTCTACTTGTACTTTTTCTTTATTCTCACGAGTACAACCGATTGTTATTGAGGCAATTATGCCTGTTACTACTGTTATGTATTTTATTTTATTCATTGATAGTTTATTTTATTCTATTTGTCTATTATATATTCTATTTTTTTTATTCTATTCTTTATTCAAATTGAAAATTCATTTGGTTTAAATAAGGTTGCAATCTTTTGTTCGCTATATCAATATATTCTTGCGAAATATCATAGCCAACATATTTTCTATCTGATTTTAAAGCAGATACGGCAGTTGTTCCGCTCCCCATAAATGGATCTAATATTATATCATTTTTAAAGGAATACAGTTGTATCAATCTGTATGGTAATTCTTCTGGAAAAGGTGCAGGATGTCCAATTCGTCTTGCACTTTCTGCATTCATTGTCCAAATAGATTTTGTCCATTCCATAAATTGTTCTTTGGAAATGGTATTGTCTTTTTTGGGGCGACAGTATTCTCCCTTTGAAAAAACTAAAATATATTCATGTATATCTCGCAAAATGGGATTTGAGGCACTTTGCCAACTTCCCCATGCTGTTGACGGACTTGCGCTTGCCGCTTTGTTCCAGATAATTTCACCTCGCATATTAAAACCTATATCAATCATCATTTTTGATACATAATCAGATATAGGAATGTAGGGTTTACGTCCTAAATTAGCAATATTTATACATGCTCTACCTCCATTTATAAGTACTCTATATGTTTCCTCAAATGATTTTTTTAGAAGTCTTAAATACTCGTTTAACGATAAATCATCATCATATTCTTTTGAAACATTATACGGTGGAGAAGTAATCATTAAATGCACAGAATTATTAGGTAATTCTTTCATGTTTTCAGCAGAACCTAAAATAATTTTATTTTCTAATTCAATCGGAAAATGATTTTCCGTTTTGTCTAAAACTTTTTTTTCTTCTAATTCTGCATACAATTTTGAGTTATAGAATTTTGAACTATCATGATTGATGCGTCCGTTTGTTCCAAAGGCACTTGTACTTGTTCCTATTTTTAATTTTGTTCCCATGTTAATTAAGAATTAAAGTTAAAAATTTTTCGGCTCTTTGAATATCATTGGGTTCTTGAGCAGATATTTTTATCAATTTACCAAGTTTAGATTTGGGCATCATTGCAGAAAAATAATTAAAGTCATTGTCTAATAATTTCTTACAATTATCAAACAATTGGTTTTCGTTCAATACTGTACAAAAGCCTAAATTTGGCGATTCTTTAAAGAATTCTATATCGGTAGGCTGTGGATTTAATGACCAAAGACCTTGAATTACACCAGACTGCTTTAAAAAGTCAACTTTTTTAACATAATTATACGTAATAGGGGTATTTCCTAAAATAATAATTGGTATTTTAGTTGACGCTCGCCCTGAAACTCTTATATTAATTGATTTTCCTATCGCTTTGAGCATGGAGTCAGATCGTAAAAGAGAAGGGTTGCCTTTATGCTGTGTATAATCCCCAATCAATTGAATGTTATTTTGGTTTATGTATTTATAATTTGAAACTATGCTCATCTTAATTTCAAAAAGTAATTTAATATTTTCTGCGGATTGATTTATTTGATTAGTTGTGCAAAATGCCAAATCGGCACTTGACTGCCTGGTTAATCCTAACTCTTCGCATACAACGCCATTAACGGCATGCAATTTTAATTGTTGTGCAATAGGCTGAAACAAATCTTTACACCATTTTTCTGTAAATTGTCCAATTAATGAATTTCTACTTTGCAGTGTTTGTCCCTCTGTATCAATTTCTTTGGGAACGTATGCAAAGTATCCACTCTTTAGATGATAAAATAATTGTTCTGGCGTTGCAAAACTTTTCAATGCTTCTTTAAAAAACTGTATTTCAGATTGATTATTCCAAAGTGCCATTATAGTGCGTTTTTTAGTTTTTGTTATTCAATAAATTTTCTAAAGCAATTTGTGCGTTTAACATATTGAGCATTGCTTGAATATATGTACTTTGTGCAGCGATTAAGTTGTTGCTGGCATTGGTTAAATCCGAACTTGAGGCAGTTCCGTATTTAAATTTGTTGGTCATATTTTCAAAAACTCTTTGTGTAACGTCAATATTATTTTTTTGATTTTCATACTCATCCATTGCCGAAGCAAGGTCATAACGCAATTGTTTATCATTTGTACGCAACGCATTTTCGGTATCAGAGATGGTGTTTTCCATTATTTTTTCAGCAATTTGTGCCTCTCGCACTTTGGCTGCTCTGGCTCCACTTGACCAAAGTGGAATTGACAAATTGACACCCAATACATTGGGCGGGGTCATGTTAAATCCCTCCTCTTTCCCAAAATAAGTTTTATATGTATATTGATAAAACCCTGTAATTGAGGGTAAATATTCCATTGCTGCCATTATGGTCTGCCTTTTTGTCAGTTCCTTATTTTTCATTAGCAATTGATAGGAAAAATTATTGTTAATATTAAAATCGGACTGCAACAAATTTTCTGCCGTTTGCGGATTGATAACTTTATCTATATTATCAGTGAGCGTAATGGGGGTGTTGATGTCAACGCCCAGCATCAAACGCAATGAATTATAGCATGTTTCAATTGCCCTTTTGGATGCCGAAATACGATTGAGCATAGACGATACTTGTATTGAAATTTGGTCAGCATCTATTTGCTCAATAGCACCTGCTTTGACAGCATTTTCAGTTATTTCACTCAATCTCAATAAATTAGAATGACTTGAGTCTAACAAAACTTGTGTTTTTTCCATCACTAAAATGGAGGCATAAATTTGAGAGACTTGCGAACGAATGTTCTGCATAGATTGTTGCTGTTGAATGTTTGTCATCTCAATAGCAATTTTTTTCAAAGTAGTCCCCACAATTTGCGCCCCGCTGAGCGTAACAGACGCTTGAATGCCTAATGTTCCGTTAGGGTTCATCGGTATTTTCATAGGAAGTCCCCCCATGCTGATTTCGCTTTCGTATCCTAAATAATTCTGATAATCGAAAGTCATGTTGGCTTGTGGCAACATGGTGGCAAGTGTTTGCCATTGAGAAGCCTTTGCTTTTTGCACTTCCAAAGACGCATTACGCAAGGTGCGATTGTTGTCAATGGCATACTGTGTCGCCTGTTCCAATGAAAGCGATAATCCTGTTGTTGTATTTTGCCCCAAAATTGTCATCTGGAAAAATACTGCTAATACATTTGTAATCAATAACTTACTGTTTATCTTAATTTTTATCATCAATATTTTATTTTTTTATAAATTATCTTCTATTTTTTTAATTACATTATCCATAAAATATTTTCCATGTTTGGAAATATTTGTTTCAATTTTTGACACTCCCAATTCAGTACACATACCTCTGAGAAAGGGGTAAATAGTATTTGTCATAATTTCGCCGATAGTATATTTTCTACTCGCATGTAAATTGAGTAAAACACTCTCATTGTGCCGCGAAACCAGCAAAGCACAAATTATATCTGCATTCAAAAAAGGAAGAAATATTTTTTGCTTTTTACCTTCTTCAATGCAATCATGCAAGAAATTTCTTAAATGTTCATCCAAAATAGCATCATATTTTTTGAACAAATTGGGATACAATGTTTTAATTTCAGTCATCATTTTTTTCAATGCATCTGCTTTGACTGTGGTTTGCATGCGAATGATAATAAACATTTTGTCAATCACATCTTCTTGCTCTGCTGTATGGCAATAATTATCGATTTTGGAGAGCATAGAATAGACAGCATACATGAGACATTTATCCAATAAGGTATCTTTATTTTCAAATAGTTCATAAAGAGTCCTTTTGGAAATGTTCAAATATTTGGAAATCTCATCGGTGCTAATTTTCAAGCCTTTGGCACCAAATAATTCCCAACAACGCTCTAAATATACTTTCTGTTTTTCTTCTTTCTCCATAAATGACTGTCTTTCAATCTAATACATTTTTATATATCTATTTTCTTACAAAACTTTAAAAACTAAAATAGTTTTATCAGTCTTAATACAAAAATTGTGCCAGAAATTGAGTTGAAAGTTGAGAGTTATTTTTTTTGTGGGAAAATTGCCCTTCTTATTCTTTTAATTCTTCTTCATTATAATATTTACAGACTGTTTTTATGCCGCAGATATTGCATTTGGGCTTGCGGGCAAGGCATACGTACCGACCATGCAAAATTAACCAATGATGTGCAATGGGGATTAAAGTTGTAGGAATATTGGCAACCAATTGTTTTTCGGTTTCCAATGGTGTTTTTGCATTGATAACCAATCCAATACGTGCCGATACACGAAATACGTGCGTATCCACTGCCATAGTAGGTTTTGAAAAAATGACAGAGGCAATTACATTAGCAGTTTTTCGCCCAACACCGGGTAATTTTTGCAAATCTTCCACATTATCAGGCACTTTTCCCTTAAATTGCTCTATCAAAACCGTCGCCATACCTTTGAGATGTTTGGCTTTATTGTTGGGGTAAGAAATACTTTTTATAATTTCAAAAATTTGTTCAACAGTGGCATCTTTGAGTTCTTGCGGAGTAGGAAATGTCTTGAAAAACAGCGGAGTAGTCATATTTACACGCTTATCCGTACATTGTGCCGAAAGTATGACCGCCACCAACAATTGATAAGCATCTTTGTAAACCAATTCGCTGGAAGCAGTCGGATTATTCTTTTGAAAATAATCTATAATATATTGATAGCGCTGCTTTTTAGTTATCATATTTCAACCTATTGTTTAAATCAATTACATATTCGCTTTGGGGGTAGTTTTTTGACAAGTTTTTTGCCAATAATTCCAATAAATAGCGGTCTTTTTGTGCATCAAACAACGCCCTGCGTCCCAAACGCTGATAAAATGCCAACAAAGATGCCAATTTATCGGGGTGAGTTTCTATTATTTTTTTTAAATATTGTTGATGTTCATCAAAGTACATTTGATAGGCTTTATCTATTCTAATTGCCACACTATCAGAATGTTCCGTGTTTTCATTTTGGATAAAAATAGCGGATAATTTTTTCACTTTTTTGTCAAATTTATCCAATTGACGGCGACTGTCATCCAACAATTGTGTCTCCAAATTCCCTTTTATTGCATACGTTTTGTCAAACGAATGTAAATCGGCTGACAGTTCTATTTTATCACCTTTTTGTGCAATAAAAGAAAAGAAATCGGTGTCATTTAATTCCAATTTATAAATTGTAATATTCTCATTATCAATATCATACGAAAAATAACCATTAAAAATTGCAATCGTATCCAATAAAACTATCTCCTGTGGCAACACTTCTTTGAGCAACACATATTTGGCAGAGCAATTTTCAAAAGTCCCTTTGATGTTTACTTTGTCTGATTTACAGGCTATTAGCATCAATAAACCTGCAACTAAAAACATTTTTTTCATATATTTAGTATTGTTTTATTTTCAATTTTTTTGCGGAGAGACAGGGATTCGAACCCTGGGTACCTGACGGTACAACGGTTTTCGAGACCGCCCCGATCGACCACTCCGGCATCTCTCCTGCTGTTCATGCGAACTTTTTTTTTAAACAATTATCTAAAGTCATGAATACTATTTTACAAAGATACACTTTTTTTTCAATTAAAATTAAAAACGTTTTTGTGTCCTCTATTTTTTTACCAAATCTTTGATAATTTCCACAACTTTTTCACTATCAATGCGGTCTTGTTGCATTGTGTCTCGATAGCGAATGGTAACAGTATTGTCGTTAAGTGTTTGATTATCAACTGTTATGCAAAATGGAGTTCCTATTGCATCCTGTCTTCTGTAACGTCTTCCGATGGCATCTTTTTCATCATATTGGCAATTAAAATCATCCACCAAAGTTGCCAAAATTTCCCTTGCTTTTTCAGGCATTCCATCTTTTTTTACCAACGGCAAAACCGCTGCTTTATAAGGACACAGTCGTGGCGGTATGTTCATAACGACCCGCTCGCTGCCGTCTTCCAATTTCTCCTCCGTATATGCGTGGCTCAAAATTGCCAAAAAAGTACGGTCTAAACCAATCGAAGTCTCTACAACATAAGGGACATAACTCTCATTTAGTTCTGTATCAAAGTATTGCAATTTTTTCCCTGAATATTGTTGATGTGCTTTGAGGTCAAAATCGGTACGAGAGTGTATGCCTTCAAGTTCTTTGAAACCAAATGGAAATTCAAACTCAATATCGGTGGCTGCATTGGCATAGTGCGCCAATTTTTCGTGGTCATGAAAACGGTATTTATTTTCAGGTATTCCCAGCGAAAGATGCCATTGAGTACGCTCCTTTTTCCAATATTCAAACCATTTTAATTCTTCTCCCGGACGGACAAAAAATTGCATTTCCATCTGCTCAAATTCACGCATTCGGAATATAAATTGACGTGCAACTATCTCATTTCTAAATGCTTTTCCAATTTGAGCAATGCCAAATGGTATTTTCATTCGACCTGTTTTTTGAACATTTAAAAAATTGACAAAAATTCCCTGTGCTGTTTCGGGACGCAAATAAACAACGTCCGTATTATCGGCAGCAGAACCCATTTGAGTAGCAAACATAAGGTTAAATTGTCGCACTTCTGTCCAATTGCGACTGCCCGAAACAGGACACGCAATTTCTAACTCCTCAATTAAGGCTTTTATATCTTCTAAATCATTGTCTGTGAGCGATTTATTTAACCTTTCAGAAATAGTTTGCATTTTTTTTGTATATTCCAAAACGCGTGCATTGGTTTGTATAAACATCTGTTTATCAAAGTTTTCAAACCTTTTTGCTGCTTTTTCAACTTCTTTTTGAATTTTATCTTCAATTTTTTGCAGATAATCTTCCACTAAAACGTCAGCACGGTAACGCTTTTTGGAATCTTTGTTGTCAATCATAGGGTCATTAAATGCGTCTACATGACCCGAAGCCTTCCAAATCGTGGGGTGCATAAATATCGCAGTATCAATGCCTACAATGTTTTCATGCAGTTGCACCATAGACTTCCACCAATATTGTTTGATGTTATTTTTGAGTTCAACACCCAATTGTCCGTAATCATAAACGGCACTTAATCCGTCATAAATTTCACTCGAAGGAAAAATAAATCCGTACTCCTTCGCATGCGAGATAATCTTCTTAAATAATTCTTCGTTATTTGCCATTTTATTTTTTTTTATATTCTCTTGTATATCAATTTTTTAACTGAAAAATAAATGTTCGATTAAAATTTTTACTCCAATTCCAACCAAAATTATTCCTCCTATTAAATCAAATCTAATTTTTAAATTTTGTTTAAATTTTTGTCCAATCCAAAAGCCGATAATAGAAAACAAAAATGAAGTTATTCCTATGATAATCAATGCTTTAAGTATGACATCATTTTGTCCGATAAAAATCAATCCTGTTGCCAAAGCGTCTATACTTGTTGCTAATGCCAATAAAAGCATTGTTTTCAATGTAAGTGATTGATACTGTTTATTTTCTGTTTTTTTCTCAAAACTTTCATAAATCATTTTTCCCCCTATAAAAGCCAAAATTGCAAATGCTAACCAATGGTCATACGATTGAATTTGTTGTGCAAAATTACTCCCTAACAACCAACTAATTAACGGCATAGCCATTTGAAAAAAACCAAATAAGCCCGCCATCAATGCTATTTTTTTTAATACAACTTTTTCTTGCATCATTGCACAAGTCGCCGATACAGCCAAGCAATCCATTGAAAGCCCTATTGCTAATAAAACAAGCGTAAAAAATCCCATATTTTCTTAACCTTATCCCTTTTTTTATTTTCCTGTAAAAT
>JAISTU010000136.1 GCA_031272415.1 Bacteroidales bacterium
AATTCTGGTAATTTCATTATCAATCATTTATAATTTAACAACACCCCTAATTAAGGGTATTACAAAGATACACAAAAAAATGATATAATTGTTATTTTTCTTGTTTTTTGTTATTTTAGTGTCCGATAACATACCTAAATTGAGCGGAGTTAGGGATTGAAATGCAAAAAAAAATCTACACTCTACACTCTGCACTCTGAAAAAAAAGTTTTTTTAATTTTTAATTAACAAAAAACTGTATCTTTGTAATTTGTATAATTAAAAAAGAATAAAATTTATAACTATTTAAGTATTAGTCATTTATGAATAAGAAGAAGTTTGCAATATTATTATTTCTATTGGCTCCGATGGCAAGTTGGGCAAGTGAAGCCGATTTGGTAATACCTGATACTATCAGACAACCTGTACTTTATTGGGGATTTGTGGTTACGGCATTAGGATTATTGTTTGGATTTTTCCAATTTTTGCGGGTGAAAAAGTTGCCTGCTCACCGTTCTATGCTTGAAATTGCCTCTGTTATTTACAAAACATGTTCTACTTATTTAAAGCAACAAGGCAGATTTTTGGCAATATTATTTATTTTCATTGGTGCTGCGGTCGCTGCTTATTTTGGGTTTTTGGCAAAAAATGAGGCTGGAGAATCTTTGTTTGGAGTAGGCGGTGTATTGTTGATTTTGGCATGGACAGTGATAGGAATTTTAGGCTCTTATGCAGTGGCAGCATTTGGAATTAGAATGAACACTTTGGCTAACGCACGCATGGCATTTGCCTCTCTCAAACGGAAACCTTTGGATTTATTGAATATTCCGCTCAATGCCGGCATGAGTATAGGTGTGATGTTGATTTCGCTTGAATTGACCATGATGTTGGTAATTTTGTTACTTTTACCGGGACATTTGGCAGGAGCGTGTTTTATTGGTTTTGCTATTGGTGAGTCTTTGGGAGCGTCTGCTTTGCGTATTGCGGGCGGGATATTTACTAAAATTGCGGATATTGGCTCGGATTTAATGAAAGTGGTTTTCAAAATTGGTGAAGATGACCCGCGTAATCCGGGTGTTATTGCCGATTGTACAGGCGATAATGCAGGCGACAGTGTTGGTCCTACTGCTGATGGTTTTGAAACTTACGGAGTTACAGGTGTAGCATTGATTTCATTTATTTTGCTTGCCGTAAATAGCCCTGATATGCAATCCAATTTATTGGTGTGGATTTTTGTTATGCGTATCTTAATGATAATCACTTCTGTAGCAGCGTTTTATATCAATAATATCATTACTTTGTTCCGCTTTAAAGGAAAAGATGATTTGGATTTTGAAAAACCGCTTACATCATTGGTTTGGATTACTTCCATTTTGTCTATTATTGTTACTTATGCCGTTAGTTATGTTTTGCTTTGTGATACTACGAATTTTCCTAATTTATGGTGGATTTTAGCCTCTATAATCAGTTGCGGAACCTTAGGGGGCGCATTGATACCTGAATTTACAAAAATATTTACATCTCCTAAATCGGCTCACGTTCAGGAGGTTGTAAATGCGGGCAAAGAAGGGGGCGCCTCATTGACCATTTTATCGGGCTTTGTGGCGGGTAATTTTTCTGCTTTTTGGAAAGGAATGATATTTTTGGTGTTGATGTTTTTGGCTTATTTTGCCTCACTTATGGGATTAGAAACCATTATGGTTTATCCGTCTGTATTTGCATTTGGATTGGTCGCATTCGGATTGCTCGGCATGGGACCGGTAACAATTGCAGTCGATAGTTACGGACCTGTAACAGATAACGCTCAATCGGTTTATGAACTTTCTTTGATTGAAGAGGTACAAAATATTGATAATGAAATAGAAACAGATTTTGGTTTTAAACCTGATTGGGAAAAATCCAAACATTATTTAGAAGCCAATGATGGTGCAGGAAATACATTTAAAGCCACCGCAAAACCTGTTTTAATAGGCACCGCAGTTGTGGGGGCAACAACAATGATATTTTCGCTCGTTTTAATGATAGAAAAAACGTTGGGTATTGAGCCTGCATCTATTCTCAATATTCTTAATCCTTATACTATATTGGGATTTTTGGCTGGCGGTGCTGTAATATATTGGTTTACAGGGGCTTCCACACAAGCAGTTACAACAGGTGCATATCGAGCCGTTGAATACATAAAAAATCATATCAATCTCGACCCGACTGCACCTAAAAAAGCCGATACAGCCTCGTCAACAGAAGTGGTTAAAATTTGCACAAAATATGCCCAAAAAGGAATGTTCAATATTTTTATTGCTGTATTTTTCTTTGCGTTGGCGATAGCGTGTTTGTCTTCTCCGTCTTCGATTGGAGGTGCTAATGCGACTTCATTTTTTATCAGTTATTTGATAGCAATTGCAGTCTTTGGTCTATTTCAGGCAGTGTTTATGGCAAATGCAGGCGGTGCATGGGATAATGCAAAAAAAGTTGTTGAGGTAGATTTGAAAATGAAAGGAACGCCTTTGCATGACGCTACCGTTGTAGGCGATACAGTGGGCGACCCCTTCAAAGATACTTCTTCCGTCGCCCTAAATCCAATTATCAAATTTACAACTTTATTTGGACTTTTGGCAATGGAAATCGCTATCTCTGAAAATTTTAGAGAATTTGCTCCCTATTTTGGAATTGCATTTTTATTGGTTGCATTGTTCTTTGTTTGGAAGTCTTTTTATAAAATGAGAATTAACTAAATTTTAGAGCGACTAATTTCTGCTAATAGGCGTAAAATTAACATTTTTTTTTGCATTTTGGGAGAAATTTGTTCTAAATTTGGAGAAAAAAGGTAAAATACACAATAATATCTCTAATTTTACGTTATTGATAAAAAGATAATTTTATGGCAGAAGTTAGAGCATTACCGATTGGAATACAGAGTTTTGAAAAATTACGTACAGAGAATTATGTGTATGTTGACAAAACTCATTTTGTGTATGAATTGACAAGGACAAGCAAGCCTTATTTTCTTTCGCGTCCGCGTAGATTTGGAAAAAGTTTGTTCCTCACTACTCTCAAAGCCTATTTTGAGGGGAAAAAAGAACTTTTTAATGGCTTAAAAATCAGTGAGTTAGAGAAAGATTGGACAGAGTATCCTGTCTTTCATATTGAGTTTAATTTGGAGGACTATGTGGATTTGGCGTCTCTACATCAGGCTTTGGAAACGAATTTGTCAGATTTGGAGGAGATTTGGGGTGAAAAAGTCAATGAGAAAACGTATGCCTCGCGATTTGCAGGATTAATTAAGCGGGCTGCCGAAAAATCAGGCAAAAAAGTGGTTGTTTTGGTTGATGAGTATGATAAACCATTGCTTGCTACTATGGACAATGAGGAGTTAAATAAACTAATGAGAAAAACACTCAAAGGTTTTTATGGTGTTTTGAAAGCAGAAGATGAACATTTAAGGTTTGTGTTTTTGACAGGAGTTACAAAATTTTCTAAAGTAAGCGTTTTCAGTGATTTAAACCATTTGGATGATATTTCGTTGTTCAAAGAATATGCTCAAATTTGTGGCATTTCGGAGGTGGAATTATTGGAAAATTTTCAACCTGATATTGAAAAATTGGCATCCGAAAACAAAAT
>JAISTU010000169.1 GCA_031272415.1 Bacteroidales bacterium
CACTCTCCACTCTCCACTCTGCCCTAAACTATCCACCCAATAACTTCTCCTTTTGTTACTTTTGTACCTTGTTTGACGCAAGTGTCGAGCAGTTTGCCGTCAATTGGAGAAAGGACTTCTTCCATTCCGAAATAGGCTTCAACATCTGCAATATGCACTCCTTTTTTGTAAGTAGTACCCGGTGCAGGCGGTGTAGATTTATCGGTTAAGTCAATTTCCCAAAGCATTGTTCCGCTGCAAGGTGCTGTAATGGGTGTTGCATTAGGATATTTTTCACTAATGTAGGCAAATAATTTTTGTTCTTGCTGTTCTTTGGAGGGGGGTGCTATTTTGGCAACTTCTTCGGCTTTTATTTTTGCACGTTCTTCCTCAAAACGCTTTTTTGCCAAGCCTGATTTATAATCTCTATATTGTCGGTCGTGCATTGCTAATTCAAACAATTCTTCATCATCTTGTCCAAATTCC
This sequence comes from Bacteroidales bacterium, assembly GCA_031272415.1. GTDB lineage: Bacteria > Bacteroidota > Bacteroidia > Bacteroidales > WCHB1-69 > JAISTU01. The sequence continues at coordinate 466 of JAISTU010000169.1, forward strand.
CATCCATTTTCAATCATTTCTTTACGATAATCATCCAATTGATTAGGATATTCATCTTGCGGATTGCCTGTATAGAAATTAAGTTGATTTTTTTGAGCCAAAGCAATGATTTCAGGGGCTAATTGACCGGGTAATTTACCCATTTTACCCAAAATCATGTTCCAACTATCTTTGTCTATAATCGAAAAACGCTCATTCCCATTAGCCATTGCAAAAATGTTCATCAAAGCAATATTTTTCACATATTGACTAAAAGGCGTAACCAAAGGCGGATAACCGACTTTTTTCCATACATATTCTACTTCATTGAACAATTGAACCAAAAGGGAATCAATGCTTACCTCCTGTTTATTGTTTTTACGTAAAGCGGCATTGATAGCGGTGTGCATGGCTTTTAAATCGGTCATCATGGAGCCCATCATGCCTCCGGGTAATCCGCAACCTATTAACAATGAGGTCATTATCTTATTGTGAGGGTCAATAAATTCACCCAAAAAATCATCAATAAAAGTTTGAGTTAAATGTCTCGCTGCCATGTAGGCGTCCATGTTAATATCAGGCACTGAAAAACCGTCATCTTTGAGCATTGCGGCTATGGTAATGACATCCGGATGCACCATTCCCCACGAAAGCGGCTCCATTGCCACGTCCAAATAATCTGCCCCCGCACGTGCTACTTCCAACATTGAGGCAACCGAAAATCCGGGACCCGAATGTCCATGATACTGCACCACCAATTGCGGATGCCGCTCTTTGATGGCTTTTACCAATAAACCCAAACTGTGCGGACGTCCTATGCCTGCCATATCTTTTAAACATATCTCATCCGCCCCATAATCTACAAATTTATCAACAATTTGCATATAATAATCGACCGTATGGATATCCGAATGCGTGATACTCAATGTTGCCTGCGAAATCATGCCCGCTTCTTTGGCATATTTGATAGACAATTCAACATTTCTATGGTCATTTAAACCGCAAAATGAACGCATAATATCCACTCCTTGTGCCTTTTTTACTTTGGGCATCAATTGACGCACATCGGCAGGAACAGGGTACATCCTTAATCCATTCAATGCCCTTTCCAACATGTGAGTTTGGATGCCTGCTTTATTGAAAGGTGCAACCCATTGACGTACAGCCTTATTAGGATTTTCACCATATAACAAATTAACCTGCTCAAAAGCACCTCCGTTGGTTTCTATACGTGCAAAACACCCCATATCAACAATAACGGGTGCTATTTGTATTAGTTGGTCAACTCGCGGCACATATTTGCCGGAAGATTGCCACATATCTCTATATACTAAACTGAATTTTATCTCCTTATTTGACATAACTTAAATACAAAAATACACTTTTTTTTGAATTTAAGCAAAAATATGCTCTTTTCTCAATAAATCGTTAATCGTTTTCACAGGGGCAAATGTGTCGGGCGGTGCAACAACAAATATGCTCAGCCAATCGCTCATTGCTCCATTCCAAAGTCCCGGATTTTCCAATATTTTAACTGTTTTTCCATTTATATTTTTTTGACTGACAAAAAAGCGGTCATTATCTTTAAATTGTTGTAAATCAAACTTTTGTCCTTTATAATTTTTAAGTCCGCAAACAATATCAACAGGATTGAAATAGTGAGAAGTTTCAACAGCGTGTTGTTGAGACGGCAATTGTGTGTTAATTTCTGACATTTCAACAATTTGTCGCGAAATATGACCTATTTTATTTTTCATCCAAAACGGACCACCGCCGGGTTCTTTGGTACGTTTTACCATTGAACAAACTCGTAATGGTCTGTCTAACAGGAATTTAAGATATTTTTGTCTATCTATAATTTCCAACAGCCAATATCCTTTTGTAAAAGTGGTATAAAAATGCTTTTGCAAAAAGGATTCTATCTCATTGAGCATCAAATTGTCGAAAACAGTTGTATCCAATCTTTTAATAAAGGTGAAAATTTTCTTTTGATAGTTTAGTAATAGATTGATAATCAACTGTTTATGTTTTATTACATTTTTCCTTTTATTTTCAACAAGCAGATTATCAATATTTTGGATATAAACAATATCAGCATCTATCGCATTTAAATTTTTGAGCAAACTGCCGTGTCCGCCTTGCCGAAAGAGCAAATTGCCATCCTTATCCCGCAGGGGCGTGTTGTTTGATTGCAAAGATATTGTATCTGTGGACGGCTGTTGAATTGAATAAGTGATTTCAAATTCTCTTTTTGATTGTTTTTGAAAATTTTCTACCTGTTTTTGAAATAAATTCATAAACTGTTCAGATACAGTAAAATGCAATTTACAAACGGTGTTTTTTGGGAAAATGGCGTCCGCTTGTGCCAAATGCTCTTCCACTGCCGTTCTGTAAGCGTTTTTATATTTATGAAAAGGCAACAAACCTTTGGGTATATGGGCATAATTGAGCGATTTTTCTGCCAATAAAGCCTCTAAAATCGACAAATATTGTTTTTTTTTCAATAAATTTGACAAATTAACCCCATTTTTTAAAAGATGTGCTTGCAAATTGTCATATAATGCAAATTTTTGTAAGTTGTTGAAAAACAAGGTTGTACTTTCCGAAAAATCATTATAATCAGTGTCATTTTTTAATTTTTCAAAATCTGCATACAAATCTTTAAACATTCGTGTTGCCGCACCCGACGCAGGAATAAATGCCGACAAAGAACAGCCCTGCATTGCCTCTTCAAAATTGTTGTTCGCTTCTGTTGATACCTCTTCTATACCGTCATTCAAATCCGCAGGACGTATCACCTCGCAATAAGAGACCCCTTTTTGCAGAGCATACAACTGTTTTTCTAATGTATCTTTGCTAATTCCATGATTTTCAATTTGTTTTAAGTCTTTTGACGAAAACATAACCCCTTTTTTATTGAAAGTTGAAAATTATTATTTTGTGTCCAATATCCAACTATTGGCGATGTTTTTTGCCTCATTTTCAGCATCTTGCAAAGTGTAAGGACCTATGGCTATCATATACAGTCCTTTTTTACTTTTCCCCAAATTGACAGCGTTAGGATAGGTGGAGTGTTTAGATTTCAAAAAATTGTCGGCATTAGTGGCATTTTTAAAACTTCCAATGACCACATAATGAGTTAATTGCGATATTTCCACTGCATTTTCTTCTTTTTGAGAACTTTGCTCTTTGGGGACAATGTTGTCTATGGCTGATGAGGTGTCTGTAATGGATTGATTATCAAATTGTTCATCTATAATTTCTGTTTGATTAACATCCGATTTAGGGGTGTTGTTTATTCTGAAAATTTGGTAATAAATGCCAATCACAATGACTGTTAAACATAAAAGTCCTAACAAAACCCACAGCCAAATGAGCCACGTTTTTTTCTTTTTAACTTCCTCATTATCAGTATTTTGTGGTAAATTTGCAGTTTCTTTTTCTACCTCATTTTTATGCACAATGGAATAAGGTTGCACTGTCAATTCTTCCAGTCCAAACGATTCCGGCGAGAGCGTAAGGTCTAATTTTGGGGTAAAAATCAGTTTGTGCATGCTATCTAACGCAAAATTGCCCATCGTATCTAATTGATATATACGATTTTGTGTTATTTCATGCTTTAAATTTTCCACCCATTTTTGCAACTCATTTTTGCATGTTTCAATATCTGTATTCTGCTCTTTTGCAAGAAAATGCAAAAAATCTTCATTCTTTGTGTCCATTTCTTGGAAGAAAAGGTACTTACCCGGCACTGTAAATGTGTGTAAAACAGGATGTTCTTTCGCAGGTTGAAAAATGAGCGACAATTTTCCCAAATGAGGAATTTCAACTTGTCCGTGCTGTAAAATATAATTTTTAATAGAAGGTATTATGTACATAATTTATTGATTTTTAGATTGATAGATTGCTTTTTGAATGTCTTGTGGCACATCTATGCCTATCGGTGAATCAAAGTGACTAATGTGCGTTTTGATAGTATAGCCATTTTGTAACCACCGCAACTGTTCCAAAGATTCGGCAGTTTCGAGTGGTGATTTTGGAAACTGCACAATCGCTTGTAAAACAGAGGCTTGATATGCGTAAATGCCAATATGTCGGTAAAAAATGTTGTCTGTTGAAGTGGAATTGTCTCTCTTATAAGGAATCGCTAATCGACTGAAATACAGTGCATTATAATTAAAATCAAAAACCACTTTGACTATATTTGGGTCATTGAGTGCAGATTTTTCCTTAATCGGACAAACTAATGTCGCAATTTGTATTTTTGTTGTTGAATTTTGAAATAAATCTATTAATTCATTGATTTGCAGTGGATTAATAAAAGGCTCATCTCCTTGTATGTTCACCACAACACAATTTTTTTCCTCACAATTGAGTTCATTAAACGCCATTGCACAGCGGTCTGTTCCTGATGGGCAATCCGCAGACGTCAAAACAGCCTCGCCTCCTGCTTGCACAACTGTATCTAAAATGCGTTTATCGTCCGTTGCTACAACAATTTTTGAAAATGATTTTACCTTTGAAACTTGCTCTAATGTTCTGATAATCATTTTCTTACCGGCAATGTCCGCTAAAGGTTTCCCTTCAAACCGAGTAGAATGATAACGTGCAGGAATGATGGCTATAAATTGCATAAAAATTATTTTTTCTTGTCTAAAGTTTCGTTCACCATTGAAAGTACAGTTTGAAAATCTTCTTGACTTTCTGCAAAATTCAGATTATCTGCATTGATAATCAATACTTTACCTTTTTTATAATTGCTTATCCATTCATCATAACGCTCGTTTAAATTCTGCAAATATTCCGACCGAATGTTACGCTCCAATACCCGACCTCTTTTGATAATTTGAGATTTTAAAGTAACCGTACTTGCTTTTATATATATCAGTAAATCAGGTACTTGTATAAAATTTTCCATCAGTTCAAACAATGAAATATAATTTGAATAATCTCTATTTGCCATCAATCCCATAGACAACAAATTAGGTGCAAAAATTTGAGCATCTTCGTAAATAGAACGGTCATGTATGACAGTTTTACGTTTTCGTTTGATTTCCAATATTTTACGACACCTTACATTAAGAAAATATATCTGAAGATTGAACGACCATCGCTGCATATCCCCATAAAAACTTGATAAATAGGGATTGGTATTGATGTTGTCAAATTCAGGCACCCAATTGCAATGTTTTGCCAATAATTTAGTCAAGGTTGTTTTCCCTGCACCTATATTTCCTGCTACTGCTATATACATACGAAAAAAGTTTTTTAGTCTTTTACAAAATTACACAAATTTTTCAATTAAAAATTAAAAAAGATTTTTTAATTTTAAATTTTAATTGAAGAAAAAGTGTATTTTTGTATTTTGTATAATTTTAAAAAGAATAAATAACATGTCAAACAATATTTTAAATTTGCAGCCGACAAATGTATGGAAATTTTTCTATGAAATTTGTCAAATACCGCGTCCGTCTAAAAAAGAAGACAAAATAATGGCTTATTTGATGGAAAAGGGAAAAAGTTTTGGATTAGAAACCTTGCAAGATGAGGCAGGAAATGTATTGATTCGCAAGCCCGCAACAAAAGGTAAGGAACATATTACACCTATCGTTTTTCAAAGTCATGCGGATATGGTTTGTGAAAGCAATTCGGCTTTTGATTTTGAAAACAATGCTATTGAGCCATGGATTGACGGCGAATGGGTGCGAGCAAAAGGCACTACACTTGGCGCCGATGATGGTATTGGAATGGCAATAGCATTGGCACTTTTGGAAGATAAAACTATTGAACACGGTGCTATTGAATGCCTTTTTACAGTGGATGAAGAGTCGGGAATGACCGGCGCATTTGGGCTTAAAAGCGGTTTTATGAACGGCAAAATGTTGCTCAATTTGGACTCCGAAGATGAAGGACAGTTTTTTATCGGCTGTGCAGGAGGCAAAAGTACCACAATTACTATCGAAAATAAACGCAGGTCTATCCCCAAAGAATTAACTAACGCATTTGAAATCAAGGTAAAAGGTCTCAAAGGCGGACACAGTGGAGACGACATTAACAAAGGAAGAGGTAATGCAATAAAAATCCTCAATAGAGTGTTATATTATGCTCTGTATCACTACAATGTAGCCTTATCAACTATCAATGGCGGCAAACTTCATAATGCTATCGCTCGTGAGGCTTCGGCTATCGTTTTGGTAGAGGATAAATTTAAGTCTTTGTTGCAGGCTTATGTAAAAGAATTTAATCAAATCGTTAAAAATGAGTACTTTACGACCGACAGCGGAGTTGAAATTACAATTTCCGAAGTTGCACGTCCCAAAGATATTTTAGATGATTATATTGCAAGTGATTTGATAGATGCTTTGTACGCTTGTCCGCATGGAGTAATTGCGATGGCGCAGGATATTGAAAATTTTGTGGAAACATCAACCAATTTGGCATCCATAAAAATGGAAGGCAATCAGATAAAAATCATTACTTCTCAACGTTCTTCGGTAGAAAGTAAAAAAGAAGATGTTGGTAATATGGTAGAGGCTGTTTTTGGGATGATAGATGCGGATATTGAGTCATCTGACGGTTATCCGGGCTGGACGCCTAACCCTAAATCGGTCGTTTTGGACACTCTTCGACAAGCCTACAAAAATCTTTATCAAAAGGAACCCGCTGTCTTGGCGATACATGCAGGTTTGGAATGCGGCTTGATTAGCGAAAAATATCCCGATATGGACATGATATCTTACGGACCCACTTTGAGAGACGTGCATTCACCGGATGAAAGATTGCTCATCGTTACCGTGCAACAAGTTTGGGATTTGACAAAAGAATTTTTGAAAATTTTAAAATAATTAAAAAGTATGTATAGAAAACCGTTTATTTGGACAACAGTCTTAATTGCTTTATTATCAGTATCTTGTTGTAATAATTCAGATAAAAAAGAAGTAGCAATGGCAAATGAAGAAGAGTCAACGGCTGTTCAAAATGAGAACAAAATTTTGATTGCTTTTTATTCGTGGTCGGGCAATACCAAAGAAATCGCTCTGCAAATTCAAGCAATAACAGGTGGAGATATTTTTGAAATTCAGCCCCAAAAAGATTATTCGCAAGACCATAAAGAATGCGTAGAACAAGCCAGAAAAGAAATTCAATCAGGCTATAAACCCGAATTGACAAAAAAAGTGGAAAACATTGATAATTATGATATTATCTTTGTCGGAACGCCTAATTGGTGTGGTACATTGGCTCCGCCGGTGGGAACTTTTTTGACTTCATACAATTTTTCTCAAAAAAACATTGTCCCTTTTTGCACGCACGGAACGGGAGGCGTACAAAATGTGTTTGATGATATGGCAAAATTATTGCCTAATGCAAACATTCTCAATGGATTTGCTACTTACGGAAAAGATGTACAAACATCAAAACAAAACGTAGAAGAGTGGGTAAAAAACACAATAAATAAAAAGTAACCCTCACTTTTTTCGATTGTTTTGGGCATGAATGGAGATGTGCGTTTGTATGAAATCTTAAAGCAATTATCCATTGAGTATCAATACATTGAGCATCCTCCGGCACCGACAATTGAATTAGCCAAACAATATGTCAGCCAAAAGGGTGTGCAAAGATGCAAAAATTTGTTTTTGCGCAATCACAAAGGCAATCAGCACTTTTTGGTTGTTTTGGATTGCAATGCCAACATGGATATTCATTCTATTGAAAAAATGCTCTGTCAGGGGAAGTTGAGTTTTGCATCTGCTACTCGTTTGCAGAAATATTTGGGTGTAGAAGCGGGTTCGGTTACACCTTTGGGATTATTTAATGATCTTGATAATGAGGTACTTTTGTTTTTGGATGAGCATTTACAGTCCGCAGAAAGATTAAGTTTTCATCCTTTAATCAACACTGCTTCCTTAGTGATTTCGCAGTCCGATTTTATGAAATTTTTAGCATATACCCAAACAAAATACCAATGGATGAAATTATACTGAAAAGCAGAGTGTAGAGTGTAGAGATTTTTTTGCTTTGTCTGAACTTTGATTTTCGTATGATTTGAATGATTTTTTTGATTTCATGACTTAAAACCCTTATTTATTAAAGCACCCTTAGTCGCCAAAAAAAATATCTCCCCCATTACCCTTATTTTTTGTTAATAAGGGAAATCAGATCAATCACATAAATCATACGAAAATCTGTGGTTCAGACAATTATTGTAATCCTGCCAATCACATCAATCATACGAAAATCAAAGTTCAGACCAACAACTTTCAACGACGATACTTTTTTCTATATTCTGTTGGGGATATTCCTGTATGACGTTTGAAAAACTTACAAAATGAGGATATTGTGTAAAAACCAATATATAAAG
>JAISTU010000217.1 GCA_031272415.1 Bacteroidales bacterium
GGCTCCCTTAGTAGCAAGAATTTTTCTGTTAATTTCCCTTATTCCCTTATTAGCAAAAAAATAAGGGTAATGGCGGGGGGTATTTTTCTTGGCTACTAAGAGTGCTTTAATAAATAAGGTTTTTTAATTTGTTAAATTCGTAAAATCACAGTAATCATGTTAATCATTCCAAATCAAAGTTCAGACAAGTGGATTGCGGGGCGAGCCCGCAATGACTGTGCAGGAGGAAATATCTAATTTTAGACGTTTTTATTCCAAAATGCAAAAAAAAAATCTTCACTCTTCACTCTACACTCTAAAAAATTCACTCTCCATTCTCAATTGAAAAAAAAGTTTTTTAATTTTTAATTGATAAAATTGTGTATCTTTGTAAATTAGTTTAAAATTTATAATTTCAATATATAAAAAAAAATAATGAAAATTACGAAGAAAATTAAAGCAACTTTATTATTGTTGCTATCGATTTGGAGTGTTGGGGTTTTGGCTCAACAGGTAAGTGTGGATATGGCTCAGAATTTGGCTGATAAATTTATACAAAAAACAGCGGGCAACACACACAAAAGTTATCATTCCGTAGCACAAATTTATACGGAACACAACGCAGCAGGCTTGCCTTTGTATTACGTTATTGAGTATGACGGAGGCGGTTTTGTTATCATGGCGGCAGACCAAAGGGTAAAACCGGTGTTGGCATACTCGCCTAATGAAAGTTTTTATGGACAAAATGACAATGCAGGTGCTCAATTTTGGCTAAATGCTTATTCGGCAGCGGTGGAATATGCAGTTGAAAATATTGCGGTTGCAGAACCTAAAATTGCAACACAATGGGAACAATTGCTCAACCCATCTGCCAAGCAGCAAAAAGCAGTAGGAGACACCGTAGCACCTTTGCTGACAAGTACTTGGAATCAGGACAAATTTTATAATTGGTATTGTCCGATGGTAACAAATTCAGCAGCAATAAGTGGCTACGACAATAGAGTTCCTAATGGTTGCGTAGCAGTTACAATGTCACAAATCATGTATTATCATCGCTATCCGCGGACCGGCAATGGAAACTCTTCTTATACAAGTCCTTATGGATTTTTGGAAGCCAATTATGGTCAAACGACTTACGATTATGAAAGTATGCAAGACAAAGCCACCACTTATAGCGGTGCAATGGCTACTTTGATTTCACATGCAGGTATTTCCGTTAAAATGGGATATGGAGCAAACGGTTCTGGGGCACAGAGTGCGGATGTCGTTTCTGCTATGCGACAATATTTTCTGTATGACAACAGCATTTCAATGATAGCACGAACAAGTTACACCGATGCTACTTGGTTTGCAGCATTGAAATCCAATCTTGACCAAGGACTACCGGTTTATTATGCTGCTTGTTTGGTAGACACCGCTGGTAAAAGAGACGGCTGTCACGCATGGGTATGCGATGGTTATGCGGACACGTCTTATTTGCATTTCAATTGGGGATGGGGTGGCTCTCAAAACGGCTATTATTCTATTTCCCTTAACAATGGAATGAATGAATATACCGAAAGAAATCAAGCCATAATTAACATAAAACCAAGAAATTACACCGATACCATTACGCATCAAACTTTAACTGCAACAGTCGGCTCGTTGAGCGATGGTAGTAACTATAAAGATTATACGGCGGGTAAAAATGTTACATGGTTAATTTCTCCGCAAAACATTCGCAATATCAATGCTATCACATTTACGGTATCATCCTGTCAATTAGGAGTTGGCGACACTGTCAATATTTACAGTGGTAATTCGGCAAACGGTACGCTTGTGGCACAATTGTACGAGGATGTTGTAGCGGGGACATCTTATGTTGTCAATGCTTCGGAGGCATTTATTACATTTTCAGCCACAAATACAGGCAAAGGATTTGTTTTAAATTATGCCGTTACGAACTATCAAAATGAACCTTCTTGCTACAGCAGCAGTATTAGTGTTCCCAAAATGACAACAGCAACAGGCACATTCGCAACTGCAAATCCTTACAATGATGATGCTACTTGCAATTGGATTATCGCACCGCCAAGTGCTACAGAAGTATCTTTTATATTTACCAAATTTGACCTTGCAGAAGGCGATAGAGTGGAAATTTATAGATCAGGAAATGTTACCAATGTAGGTTCATTGGATTTTGTAACGATAGGATTTGATTATTTTACAAAAGATAAACAGCCGACTTTAAATCAGATATATACTGTAGATGGTCAATATTCACAGTCCATTAATGTAAGGCTGGTGGCAGACAACAAATCTTATGCATCAGGTTTTGAAATCAAATGGGGACCAAAAGACTCTTTGGTTACGCCGGATAATATTGAAAATGTAAAATTAGGAAATTTAAACATTTATCCTAATCCTGCAAAGAATATTATCAATGTAGATTTTGTTTCTTTGGAAAATCAAAATGTAGAAATTTCCGTATTTGATGTTTTAGGTAAACAATTGTATATCAACAATATACAAACTTTTGAAGGCGAATATCAACAAAAAATTGATATAAGTGCTTGGGCAAATGGACTTTATGTAGTCAAAATAATGACTCCACGGGGCATACTTGTCCAAAAAATTAACAAAGAATAAAAAACAACTAATTAAAATTTCATACGGCTAATTGAATGGAGTTTCTCTGTTTAATTAGCCCTTTTTTAAAACAAAATGGCAGAGACAGATTTTTTAGTTATAGGTTCAGGCATAGCAGGATTAAGTTTTGCACTCAAAGCCTGTCAGTATGGCAAAGTTTACATTATCACCAAGTCAGTTGCAGACGAAACCTCAACGCGTTATGCACAAGGCGGCATTGCTACCGTAATGTATGAGCCGGACACTTTTGAGAAACACATAAAAGACACAATGACAGCAGGTTGTGAACTTTCAGACCCTAATATTGTTCGTATTACTATTTATGAATCACAGGACAGAGTCAAAGACCTTGTTCAATGGGGAGTAGATTTTGATAAAACAAATACAGGGAAATATGATTTGGGAAAAGAAGGCGGTCATTCAGAATTTAGAGTGTTGCACCATAAAGATACAACAGGCTTGGAAATTCAACAAAAATTATACCAACAAGCCAAAACACATCCTCAAATCAAAATTTTGGAAAATTATTTTGCCGTTGAATTGCTCACTCAACACCATTTGGGCAAAGAAGTTACCAAACATTCTACCGATATTGAGTGTTATGGTGCATACGTTTATAATCCGCGTACCAAATTGGTGGAAATTGCATTGGCAAAATGTGTAGTTGTGGCGACCGGAGGCATCGGCAATGTGTATGGCAATACTACCAATCCAAGCATAGCCACCGGCGACGGAGTGGCAATGGTACATCGTGCCAAGGGCGCCATCAGAGGCATGGAATTTGTGCAATTTCACCCCACCGCTTTGTATCATCCTACCGAAAGACCCGCTTTTTTGATAACCGAAGCCTTACGCGGAGCAGGTGCTATATTAAAAGATTGGCACGGCAACGAATTTATGCACAAATATGACCCCAGAGGCTCTTTGGCGCCGCGTGATATTGTCTCCAGAGCAATAGATAATGAAATGAAAATCAGTGGAGAAGACCATGTCTATTTGGATGCCAGACATTTAGGACAAGATGTATTTTTTACTCATTTTCCTAATATTTACAGCAAATGTTTAAGTGTCGGCATTGATGCGGTAAAAGACATGATACCTGTTGTCCCGGCTGCGCATTATTCTTGTGGAGGCATTACTGTTGATGAATGGGGGCGAACAACGATTGCCAATTTGTATGCTTTAGGAGAATGTGCTTCTACCGGTTTGCATGGTGCTAATCGCTTGGCTTCCAATTCATTATTGGAGTCATTAGTGTTCTCACATCGTGCTTGCGAAGATGCACGTCAAAAAATCAATTCCATTCATTTTGTACAAGGAATAAAACCATGGAACGCCGAAGGTACGGTCTCCAATGAAGAGATGATTTTGGTAACCCAAAGCATACGTGAATTGCAATCTATAATGAGCAATTATGTAGGGATTGTCCGCTCTAACTTGCGTCTGCAAAGGGCTTTTGACAGGTTAAATATTATCTATCGAGAAACAGAAATGTTGTATCAACGCTCTACATTAACTATTCGTATTTGTGAATTACGCAATATGGTCGCCACTGCCTACTTAATCATACGTGAGGCAATGAAACGAAAAGAAAGCCTTGGATTGCACTATTCAATTGATTATCCGAGTAAAAATTAGGTTTATACATAAAATAATTCAAACAAATGTTAGATTTTAAAGCAGTTAAGTTCAATGATAAAAACGAAATTGAGCCGTTTTTGCAATCATCTCCGTATCAAATTTGTAATTTTAGTTTTGTCAATTTGATTATTTGGGGAGATATTTTTTCTCCAATGTATGTTATTGATAATGAGATGATTGTGTTTTTAAGTCAAATAGAAGGTCAAAAATACTTTAATTTTCCGATTGGGAAGGGGAATGTGGAGCCTGTGTTGGAAAAAATGATGCAATATGCAAAAGAGCAAAACATTGATTTTCAAATGATTAACATAACAGAAGAAATGAAAAGCACTTTGGAAACCATTTTTCCGTCCCGCTTTATTTTTGATTATTCCGATGATTATTCCGATTATTTGTATAAAATGGAAGATTTGTGCTATCTCAAAGGCAAAAAATACCAGCCCAAACGTAACCATATCAATAATTTTAAAAAGAATTATAATTATTCTTATAATCAATTGACAATCAATGATATAGAAGAATGTTTGGAAATGCACGAAGTCTGGCAAAGCGAGCATTGCAGTCGCATCAATTATATGTTGGAAAAGGAATTTTGTGCCACCCGAAAAGCATTGTTAAATTTGAATGCACTCGAACTCAAAGGGGGGGTATTAAGAATTGATAATCAAGTTGTTGCATTTACATTGGGGTACAAACTCAATTCCAATACTTTTGATGTTTGCATAGAAAAAGCACTCTCTCAATACAACGGGGCATATCAGGTGATAAATCAAATGTTTGTTTCTCAACAATTGACTGATTTTGAGTACATTAACAGAGAAGAAGATTTGGGAAACGAAGGCTTACGCAAAGCAAAACAGTCCTATTATCCCTATAAAATGCTGAAAAAATATATTGCCAAATTAAAATGATAACGTTTGCGCAAATTGGTGATAAACAGGAACTTATGCAACTTTGGCGGACATCTTTTCCTGCCGATAGTGAGCAATTTATTCAATTGTATTTTAACACAAAATTTGACCCACATAATACGCTCATTTTCAAGCAAAAAGGAAAAATTATTGCCACTCTTCAACTTTTACCTTATCGTATCAATTATTTTGATGTAATTTTTCCTTGTTCTTATATTTCCGGTGCTGCCACGTTGGAAGAGTTTAGAAATCAAGGCATTATGTCGCAATTGTTGGTGTATGCACTTAATCATTCAAAAAACAGGGGCGATATTTTTTGTCTGCTTTTTACGCAAGAGGATTCTTTAGAGCAATATTACAAGCGGTTTGGGTTTGCCAATTTTTTTGAGTATGAAGCATTAGATTTTGAGTTCCAAGAAAAGAAAAACGTACCTCTCTACTATCATATTAAGCGATTAGATGAGGTGGATTTTGAGTTAATCTACCAACATTATAACAAATATTGTGACAGAAAAATCTTTTGGGTCAGAAAAACGAGAGAGGATTTTCGGGTGATATGGCAAGATTATCAACTCGCAGGTGGCGACATTTTTATCCTCAAACGCGATGGATTCACCAAGGGAATAGTATTTTGTAAAAAAGTTGAGAATGTGTTGATAATCAAGGATGTAACTACAACTAAAAAGGCTGTTTTACGTCCTTTTTTGCACAAATTAGCCGATATGTTTTGTACGGAAAATGTGTATATAGAACATGCTGTGAATGATGAACATAATGCCGTTTCAAGGGGAATGGCACGAATTTTGAATTTTCCGGTCTTTTTTTCACATTTTGCACGACAACACTATCATACTTCTATCAAATTTGCCATCAATGACGAACAAATTTCAGAAAATACAGGCTTTTATTGCATAAAAAAAACGAAAGTTGAAAAAAAAGAACTTTGGCAAGACACTCAAAGCATAAACCCGTCTACTTTTGTCAAACGTCTGACCTTTTATGAAAGAAAATTCAACAAAAATGACCGCCGAATTGTAAACATTTCCCCTTACATGAGCCTGATGTTGGAAGATTAGTCTCTTTTTTGTCGATTTTGCAAGGTATTATTTCACAAGTGAACGTAAATAAATAGTTTTCATTTGTGCACAAAATTTTGCTTTTTGAAACTTTTGAGCATCAAAGCAAAACACCGAATGTGGCTCTGTTGCCACCAAAAAAGGTAAATAACTGATAGAATGATATTCCAAAAGAGAATCCGGCAAATTGTTAATATCATACTTTTGGTCGCCTAATGACTTGTAGTTCAATGAATCATCAAATTTTACTGTTTCATATCCGAGTGCAGAAATTTCAAAATGTACAGACTTCGCATTGCTATAAAGCGTAAATTCACCCTTATTGTTGGCGAAGGTATTTTGCCCTATCCAAGTTTCTGTCCAACTGCGAATGACCGCCCCTTCGATAGGCTGATGTGTCTCTTTGTCTAAAATTTTCCCATCTACACGTAAGTTGTTGTAACCCAGCATATTATAATAATTAACAGGCAATGTTTTTGGCTGTGGAATATAATCTGCAAATGCGGCAATTTCTTCTGCCACCGGTTTCACAGTCCCAAAAATAGTATATTGTGTATCTTTTGTATGCGTAACTCCTTGATGATTAAGCAGTCCTGTATAATTTGCCTCAAAATGTGCATGCACGGTCTCCTGAAATTCCCACCAGCCTAAACCAGCGCCGCCACAGTCTTTTACATATCGAAAAACATCTCTCAAAAATGCCTTCTGGTCGCTATATAAAATGGAATCATTATCGGCAGGCAAAGCCGTTTCACCTATCATCCACGGTTTTCCACAATATGTTGAGTACCAATAAATTTCATTCTTCACCCGCAAGGGATGATACGTGTGAAATGCTATAAAATCGACAGGTAAAATTTTAGCATCCCATTTAAAAACTTCTATCGGTTCTGAAAATCCGACTGTAAATAATTGATTTTGTGCATATTGCGACATCCATTCTCGCCACTGCTTAACCTGTAAATAAATTTCCTTTTTGCTCCGCTCGGTTGTATCAAAATACAGAGGCTCATTAAAAAAATCATACGCAAAAATGGTAGAATTATCTGAAAAATGCTGCAAAAGACGGACTGTAAAACTATCCAAGCCTCCACCAAACAAAGGTGATTTGATAAGCAACATAATTCGCAAATCCTTTTCTTTGGCAATATTTACCACCGTGTCCAAAGCCGAAAAAATCTGCTCATAATCCGAATCTACAAAATATTTTTGCGCATCTCCCTGATAAAAAAACCGATTATTTTCCACCGCAATTCGGTCAAAACAGAGTCGCAAAGTATTAAATCCCATTTCATGTATGAGTTGAAAATGACCTCTTAATTGTTGATTTACAGAGACTTGTGTATTTGTTTCAAATGTATCCGCCAAATCATAATGAATGTTGGGCGATATAACAAATTTTCCATCTAAAGTCCTGTATGCTAAAATATAATTGAGCATAATGGAGAAAAACGGCTCTCCTTTGAGGTAAAACAAATTGCTGTCAATGTATATAAAATCCGAATTTTCAATCCCTTTCGGATGTTCCCGCGGGGGCAAAGAACCAAATTTATCTCTGTTTTTTGGACAAGAAATATTCAAAATTGTAACTAAAATCGCCAATATTGCAATAATTCCTATTCTCAAATATTTTTTCATTATTTTATCCAAAATGTATATCAAATGATGCCCATTGCATCTTCTGCCAATTCAAAATATTCTTTCTGCAATTCCTTGTTTAACAGCCATTTAACATCTGAAATCCATGTTTTTATCCATTTTACGTAATAGAATAAATAAAAAGCAGAAGGAATACATAAAACAGTGATAATGAGTGCAAAATACCATTTCAAAAACACAAAACTCAACACAGCCGTAAGAAGAATGGTCAGCGGAATAAAAATCACTTGCAAAACTACTTTGAAACTATTGACAAAAGCCTTGTCCTTAATGCCGGGCAAAGTAAAGCCAAACACCAACATCAACAACAAATTGGCAAAAAACGAAAATATAAAATACGGCAAACCCAATAAAAGCCATAATTTATTGATAATCAATGTTTTAAATTGCTTATCTAATAATATGGAAGTAAAGCCTATTCCTGCTTTTTTGCGTTTTTGATAAAATTGTTTTGCCCTATCTATCAGATTTTGAGTAGATTGCTGAGATTTTTCAAATGCCGATTGCAACTGTTTTACGGTCGTTCTGGCTGCCATTAAACGGGCTTTGAGAGAATGATTGTCCAAATGCAACGCCTTAATTTGCTGTTGATTGCAAATATGACACAACTCCATTGTTCCCGTATAATTTTCATTATGAGGAATATACAAAATATTTTCTTTCAATTTTTGGGTCAAAATATCCCTGAGTTCATTTATCAATTCAGCCTCCGATTTTTGTGGATGATTTTTTACAAATTCGGTTACATTTATTGGCGTTCCAATCTGACACAACATTGTGGAAAGGTAGCGAAAATAATTGCCAAAAGTAATGCCAACAGGTACAATATAAACAGGTTTCTTGTCCCCAAAATCAGCATTCGCCTGCAACGCAATCCGAAACAAACCCTTTCTTAACGGTAACAAACTATTGGCAGCCTGATGTGTGCCTTCAGGTAAAATGCAAAATGAAACATCCTCTCTCAATGCCTTAACTACTTGATTAGCAATGCGTTCATTCTCTTGCAAACTTTCTCTGCCATCCCGCATCCGATTGATAGGCAACATTTTCAAAAACCATAATATTTTGCGGATAGTTGGCTTTTTAAAAATATCTGCTCTGGCGACAAAAACCTTTGGCGATTTATCAATTGCCAACACGACCAACGCATCCATGAGCGCCTGTGAATGATTAGGCGCATAGATAACTGCCGCATTATCAGGTATATTCTCACGCCCCGTATAACGATAACGACTAAAACATGCCAACGACATGCGGTCAACATAAGGTCTTAAAAAATTATACCACCTGTTTTTTTGATGTATTTCTTTCATCTTCAAAAAATCTAATCTATTTCTTTGACATTTTTTAATGCCATAAATAAGTAACGTTATTTTTTGTATTTTAGTATAAAAATGATTTTTTTTAATTGAAAATTGAAAATGTAGAGACGTGGCATGCCGCGTCTTCATTACATATTTATAAAGTTTATAAAATTTATAAAATCTTGAAAATCTTTTTAATCTTATGAAAATCATGGTTCAGATAAGAAATTTTTATCCTATTTCTCGACTTCGACTTCTACGGTTTCGATTTAGCGGAGGCACTACATTTCAAAAATCCGTTTCTTAAAAATATAAAACACTGATAATCAATCAGTTAAATTTTTCTCAAAATGACAAGATCGTAGAAGTCAGAAAAACGCTCTAAAAAATGAACAATTTACAATAATATCTAAAATTTGACGTTAATAAAAGGAAAAAATATTGATAAAATGAAAAATGGAATAAAAGAATACACAAATTATTACACCTGTAATCACTTGAGTAGCACGCAGTTAGTAACAGATGGGACAGGTGTTGTTGTGCAGCAAGTAGAATACGCACCTTTTGGGGAAGTTGTGAATGAGTATAACATCGATTGGAGCAACGGACAAGTGCCTGATTTTAAGTTTAATGGAAAAGAATTGGACGAAGAAAATGGGATGTATTATTTTGAGGCGAGGTATCAGAGTCCACCGGTGTTTATAAGTAGAGACCCGCTGTTTGAGGCACGACCTTATATGTCGCCGTATGCATATTGTTCTAATTCGCCAGTGAATAGAGTGGATCCGAGTGGGATGTTTGATAGTCGGTCAGAGGCAAAAGAATATAGGCGTGCAAATGACATTGACGGAAAAATAAGGAAAATTGGAGACCAATACCATATTATTGACAAAAAAGGAGGACTGGATTATCATAAAGATAATATGAATCTGCCAACAGCAGGAAAAGGAAAAGATGGTATTATAAAAGGCATGCTAGCATCAGCCCCAAAAACGTCAAAATGGCAGAGAGCAATAAAAAGCATAGATAATTGGTTTAGTAAAACTTTTTCAGGTGGAATTTTTGGCACAAGCGATAACGGACAAGGACAAGAAACTCGTAAGGGAGATGGCAAATTAACAGACATTGGAGAGTTGATAGACGATATTCCCAAACCATTTGAAAATATGAGCAATAAAAAGTTTAATTCTTGGGCGAAAGATATTGAAGAAAAGCCAGATTTACAAAAACAAGATGGTTGGGTTTTTGTATTTCATCCTACGAACAATCCTATTGCGCAGCATGAAATGATAGTAAAGACTAAGAAAGACTCTCTAAAATGGAGAAAATATTGGGGAGATTGGGTTACAGTAGATACAATATATCCTTTTTATAAACAATTTAAATGATATGCATGAATAAATATAAAGTACTGATTATCACTAATATATCTTTGCTAATTCTTTTAATTATATGTGTTTCATTTACATTAAAAACATATTTAAAAGAGAATGTTGTAAAAAAAGAAGTAATAGAATTATTGGACGGGATGATACAAGAAACTCGTGAAAATTTCTCTGAAAATTTTAAATATTTTGAAGCACATAATTATATTATACAGAGTGCTTTAGATGAATTTGACAGTTTGACAAATCTTGGACAATCTTTTTACTCACCTGAATTTATAGAATATTATAAGGCAAATACGCCATTTTATGCTAATCAAACGGACAAAGTCTTTGACATGCTTAAATCCACATCAAAATATCAATCGCAAGATTATCAATTGATTACGAAATTGATAGAATATCATTTTATTAAGAAAATAATAGAAAATTCAGGCTATTTAAGTTTTTGTTGGTTAGAGTCAATAGGTGTAAATATTAATTCTAAAAAAGATACTATCCAAATTGGTGAAGAGTATAATGCTAATTTTTCATATACAGGGGATATTTTCAACAAAGTGCAATATCCTGTCATAGTGCTTGATGGGGATACTTTAATTGCAGAATTTGGGTCTTACCAATTTAAAGAAAAGCCCAACAAAAAAGGTCTCATAAAACATAAAGGATATATGACCTATTATTTTCCGTCGGGTATTACAAAACTACCAATAGAATTTGAATATTACGTTAGATAAAAAAATAGGAATTGACAATAAATCTATAAAGCAAAAATTCTGCAATCTTATAGAAAAGGCAATGATTGAAATGGAATGATGACGCAGAAAAATTATGGTTCAAAAATATACAATAATATCAGCCATTTGACCTTCTCAGTAAAAAACAAGAAATATATGATGATAGAGAATAGAAAACATTATTACGCTGAAAATCAGAGGATTGCGAGTAAGATGGGGAGTGGGTATGAGAGCAAGGACAGTATTGACTGTATTGACAGAAACGATTTTTTTTAAATTATTTTGTACATTCTTGATTATCAATTATGTATTATTCTCTCTGATTATCAATGAGATATAAAAAAAAAGTTGAAAAAAAATATTTTAGAACAAATTTATGCGAAAATACAAAAAAAATCTACACTCTACACTCTTCACTCTACACTCTGAAAAAAAAGTTTTCAATTCTCCATTCAAAAAAATGTGTATTTTTGTAATTTAGTAAAAAACAAAATAATGTAGCATTATGTCAAGATATTTAGACCCGCGTGTGGATTTGGTTTTTAAG
>JAISTU010000219.1 GCA_031272415.1 Bacteroidales bacterium
TCCAAATTATCTGACATGTAAATTTTTTTTTTTTATAATAAACAATTATTTTCTACTAAATACAAAGATACACAAATTCTTCAATTAAAAATTAAAAACGTTTTTTTTCAGAGTGTAGATTGTAGAGATTTACGATTTTAGATTTTTAGATTTTTTTGCATTTTGGGATAAAACCGTTCTAAAAATGGACAAAAAAAAGTCATTTTCTCAAAGTAAGCATTTTGCTATCCATGCGGCGGCTTCGGCGTCAGAAAGGGCGTTGTGATGGTGTGTGAGGTCAAAACCTACATGTGCCGCAACAGTATGCAATTGATGATTGGGTAAAGTTTTTCCAAACTTTTGTCGAGCGGCTTTGCATGTACAAAAAAATTGATAATCTAAATACTCCATTTCGTAAGCGGCAAAGGCGGCTTTGAGGCAACGTTCATCAAAAGGGCTATTGTGGGCTACCAAAGGTAACCCCTCAATTTGAGGCGCAATCAATGCCCATATTTGCGGAAATTTGGCAGCATCTTGCGTGTCTTCTTTTCTCAAACCGTGAATAGATGTGTGAAATAACTTATAATAGTTAGGATATGGGTGTATTAAATGATATATTTTCTGCACTATTTCGCCGTTTTTGACAATCACTACACCCACGCTGCATACGCTCGATGGCGAACTATTTGCCGTTTCAAAATCTATCGCTGCAAAGTTATCCATTTCATTATCAATTAGTTAGATGTATTTCCAAGCATTTTTTCGGCTTGCACCCAATTGTCAAAATCTTTTTCATTCAACAATCCTGTTTGCAATGCAGCCTCTTTCAGTGTAATATTCTCATTATAAGCCAATTGTGCAATTTTTGCAGCATTTGCATAGCCAATATGCGGATTTAATGCCGTAACCAACATGAGCGAATTTTGCAAATGTTTTTCTATATTTTCAACATTGGCAATAATTCCTTGTATGCAGTTGATATTAAATGAATTAACGGCATCTGCCAACAATGTAGCCGACAAAATACTGTTGTAGGCAATGACAGGCATAAATGTATTCAATTGCAGATGTCCTTGCATGGCTGAAAAAGTGATAGTTGCGTCATTTCCAACAACTTGCGCACACACCATTGTAAGGGCTTCACATTGAGTAGGATTGACTTTTCCGGGCATAATAGAAGAGCCGGGTTCGTTGGACGGCAATTGAATTTCTGCCAAACCACAACGCGGACCGGACGCCAAAAGCCGTATATCGTTGGCAATTTTGGTCAAACTGACCGCCATTTGTTTGAGTGCATTGCTTGTCTCCACCAACGCGTCTTGCGTCGCCATTGCCTCTGATTTGCATTGGGCTGGATAAAAAGTCAAACCTGTAAATTGATTGATATAATTGACCGCCATTTGAGCATAATTTTGGGGGGTATTTAAACCTGTCCCTACTGCTGTACCTCCAATTGGCAATTGAGTAAGATGAAAAAATGTGTTTTTTAATGCGGCAATGCCAAAATCCAATTGTGCGGCAAAAGTTAAAAATTCATCTCTCAAATACAAAGGGGTCGCGTCCATCAAATGAGTTCTGCCGATTTTGATAATGTTTTGAAAACTGTTTGCCTTTGTTTTAATGGATTTTGACAAATTTTCCAATGCAGGAACGGTTTGATTTACAAGCAATTGATACATTGCCATTCGCATCGCAGACGGAAAAACATCATTGGTAGATTGCGAACGATTGACATCATCATTGGCAGACAAAAAAGTCGGCTTTGAAGGCAAATCGGCAGGAGCAATATTTTTTTGCAAAATTTCACCTCTGTTGGCAATTACTTCATTGATATTCATGTTAGTCTGCGTGCCGGAGCCTGTTTGCCAAACAAAAAGCGGAAACTCACTGTCCCATTTTCCTGCTAAAATTTCATCGCAAATTTGGCTAATCAAATCCCTTTTTTCAATAGGCAAAACGCCCGCCTGTGCGTTGGCAAATGCAGCCGCCTTTTTGATAATGGCTAATGCACGTATCATCTCTATCGGCATCCGAATATTGCCAATTTTAAAATTGTTTAATGAGCGTTGCGTTTGTGCTCCCCAAAGTGCGTTGGCGGTTATCAAAACTTCACCCATTGTGTCTGCTCCTGTTCGTGTTATTTTCATTTTTTAGTGCTTATTTTTAATAAATTTTGATGAATTTGTAAAATTTGTGGCATTATTAAACTGTGTTCTGAATTATCAATGCAAAAATCAGCCAATTTACATTTTAAATTGTTGATAGACTGATTTTTAAGTCGTATTTTAACCTCATTTTCAGACAAATTATCCCTTTTCATAACCCGATTTAGGGCATCTTTTTTGGGCGTCCTGACCCAAATAATTTTATCAAATAATGTCTCAAAACCACATTGATACAAAATTGCCGACTCAAATAAAAGATATTTTTGACTTTGATGTTCATTTTTCCAAACCGTAAAACATTGAAATACAAGCGGATGTATAATGCTGTTTAATTTTTTGAGCAACCTGACATCTGCAAATACAAGCGATGCCAACTTCTTTCTATCCACTTCCCCGTCAGGAGTGAAAATAGCAGATGTAAACGCCTCTTTGATAGTGTTTTTAACATCATCGTTGTTGTAAAACGACTTTGCAACGGCGTCGCTATAAAATACCGCAATCCCCAAATGCTCAAAAACCTTACAAACAGTAGTTTTCCCCGAACCTATATTGCCTGTTATTCCGACTGTAATCATTTTTCTTATTTTCAATTGTCAAAAAAAATCACCTTGTTTTGCAAAGATACACAAAAAAAATAATTAAAATTAAAAAAACTTTTTTTTTGAGAGTGCAGAGTGTAGAGTGTAGATTTACGATTTTAGATTTTAGATTTTTCTATTTTTTTTTTTGCATTTGTCAGAACCACGATTTTCGTACGATTTATATGATTAACAGGATTATAAAATTGTCTGAACCACTGATTTTCGTATGATTTTTTTGATTTGTGTGAAATCATAGTAATCATATTAATCATTCCAAATCATAGTTCAGACAGGGGGGCAAAAATGCAAAAAAAACAATTCTCAATTCTACACTCTGAAAAAACGTTTTTTATTTTTAATTGATAAAAAAGTGTAATTTTGTATTTTATTTCAAAATTATTATACAAATTTAAATTCATAGAGAAAAATGAAATTTATAATTTTTAACGCATTTATTGCCATTACAAAGGAGGCATTGGACAGGTTTCAAAAAAATAGTTCCAAGTGTTCTCAAATGTTTCGCTTCTCAGGGAGTACTATAGGGGTTGCTGTGCAACTGCTTGATTATCAAGCATTTACCCCCCCCCCAACTACTTGATAATCAAGCAGTTACGGGTATTTTCGCAGCCTCTATGCAAGGAAGGAGCAAAGAAAAATATGAATTGTAAAACAAAAATAAAGAAAAATATGTTTAGAACAAGTAGTCAATTATTATCAATTTTAGCGGGTATGATTTTGAGCCTCACAACAGGCTTTGCCCAATACACACAATTTGCGGTCGAAAATTTTGACGGCGGAACAGTTTCTTACACCCCTTCGTCAGGCACGGCATGGGTGGCAAACAACAGTTTTTACACAAGTTATCCGAACTCCTATCGGGCGGCTGTGCCAAGCACGGCAGGAACAACTGTCTATTTAGAATCACCGACCTACAATTTATCGGCATATTCTAATGTATTCTTGCGATTTAAACACATTTGCAAAGTGTCTCCTTTGGACACGGTGTGGATAGAATACAAAATTGCAGGACAAGGGTGGTTGCCCATTGCTAACAGTGCTTATTTAGGCTCGGCGGCAAATTACAGCACAGGAGGTTTTAGTGCAGCCTCTTATCGCATTTGGCAGGCATCAGATAGTACTGTTGTGCCTCAACAATCTTGGTGGCAAACAGAGTCTTTTGATGTCAGTTTGCAAGTAGGCTCAAACAATGCTGCACAGTTTCGATTTGCACTTAAAAAAGGGGCTACAGCGGGAACAAATGCTTCTTACGGATGGCTATTGGACGATATAGAAATATTGCATTGCAACGGTGGTTTATCAGGGAGATTTACCATAGGTACAACAGGTGATTTTTCGTCTATTTCAATGGCTTTCAATAGGTTGAGTACCTGTGGAGTAAGTGGCAATATTACTCTTGCCTTTCAAAGCGGAACTTATCCTAACAGCAACATTGATTTGACCAATATTTCCACTTTAATGGGGGGATATAAACTCACTATTACCTCTGATGCCAATAATGCCGACAGTGTAATTTTGCAACTCACATCAGGCAACGGATT